>CAMVDK010000131.1 GCA_947166165.1 uncultured Porphyromonadaceae bacterium | reverse complement strand
ACCGACTACGAGGGTGTGGCGCTGGTCGACCTCTACGCCCCGCGGCGCAAAAGCCTCGAGGCCATTGTCCACACTGCCCTGGCCGTGGTCAAGGCCAAGCGCCTGGGAGCCGACGTGGTGCACATCCACGCCGTGGGGCCGGCACTCATGGCTCCGCTGGCACGGCTGCTTGGGCTGAAGGTGGTGGCCACCAACCACGGCCCCGACTACGAGCGCGACAAGTGGGGAACAATGGCGCGATGCATGCTCCGGCTGGGCGAGTGGTGCCAGGCGCGATTTGCCCACCGCATCATCGCCATCAGCCAGCCCATCGCCGACATGCTGGCCGCCCGCTATGGCCGCACCAAGGGCGTGTCGCTCATTCACAACGGTGTCGAGCACCCTGAGCCATGCACGGCTCACGACTACCTCGACTCCTTGGGAGTCACATCTGGGCAATACGTGCTCGCTGTGGCCCGCTTTGTGCCCGAGAAGCGGTTGCACGTGCTGCTCGAGGCCTTCGCGCGCTGCCAGACGCGGGGATGCCGCCTCGTGATTGCTGGCGACGCCGACCACGACGACCCCTACAGCCGGGCACTCAAGCGGCAGGCTCATCAGGCCGGCGCCGTGCTCACCGGCTACGTGACCGGCGAACCCCTGCGGCAGCTCTGGGCTGGTGCGCGCCTGTTCGTGCTGCCGTCGGCCCACGAGGGGTTGCCCATCGCGCTGCTCGAAGCCATGGCGTGGCAACGCGACGTGCTGGTGAGCGACATCGCCGCCAACCGCCTGCCCGAGCTTGCTGCCGACGACTTCTTCGCCGCCGATGCCACCGACGGGCTCACGGCTGCCCTCGACCGCAAACTCGCCCAGCCCCGGATGGTCAGGCACTACGACCTCGATGCCTACAATTGGCCTACCATCGCCCGCCAGACGCTCGAGGTATATCACGCCCTCTGCCACACTTCAAAGCCATAATAACATAGACTCAAGGTGGGTTCTATAAATTGGCTCGTGGGGAATTTGGAACTATGGCTGAGCAGATTTTGATTCAAATTCGCAGGCTAATAGCGGGCTATTAGTCAAGGATTTGGAACAAAATATGCTAGTCAGAGTGCAAATGCCGCCGTAATCCTCCATTACTTATTCGGCAATTTATAGAACCCAACTCAACAAGGGCGCGAGGCACAATCCTCACGCCCTTGCTCTTCACCACCGGCAGCCGGTCACAGGCGGCCGAATGGCGCATCGTGCGTTGTCAGTCCTTGTGGACCATGATGTTGATGATGATGTTCAGGTCGTCAATGTCGACCTCGCCGTTGCCGTCGACATCGGCGCGCGGCCATTGCGCCTGCGTGGCTTTCTTGACCATGATGTTGATGACGATGTTCAGGTCGTCGATGTCGACCTCGCCGTTGCCGTCCACATCGCCGCGCACGCCGTCGGCAGTGATTTCCACAAAGACGCCACCCTCCCACTTGTAGGGAATCCAGCCCTTGGCGCGGGCGGAGCGGACGTTGGCATCGCCGAAGACGTTGCCCTCACTGCTTGACGTGGGGTCGAGCACCTGCAGGGTGCCCCGGCTGCCGGAGGGCAGCGCGCGCAGGCTGTTCACCATCGAGGTCATCTCCGCGTCCTTGATCTGGTTCTGCACCATGTTCACAAACTTCAGCGCGCCGCAGCCCTGGAATGATAAAGACGTGAGTTGGTTGCCCCCGCAGTACAGCGTTTCGAGCGACGGGCAGCCCTGCACATTGAGCGAGGTGAGCTTGTTGTTGTTGCAGGTCAGATAATTGAGCTTGCTGTTGGTCGACACGTTGAGCGTGGTCAGGTTGTTGCTGTTGCAGGTCAAATAATTCAGGTTGCCCAGTGCGCTCACATTCAGCGAGCTTAATGAGTTGTACTGGCACTCGATGCGCTGCAAGGCGGTGAGACCCTGCAGGTTGAGCGACGCGAGCTTGTTGTAGGAGCAGTTGAGGGTGGTCAGCGCCGTGTTGTTCGACACGTTGAAGTTGGTCAAAACGTTGCCGCTGCAGTCGAGCGTGGTGAGCTTGGGGTTGTCCTCGGCCCGGAGCGACCTTAAGTTATTCAAGTTATTGATTGTCAGTGATGTAAACTGGTTGTCGTTACATTCCAGCACCTCGAGCGTGGCGGGCAGCGTGGGCAGCGAGGTGAGTTTGTTGTGGTAGCAGTACAGCGTTTTCAATCCGCCGGGCAGCGCGGGCAGCGAGGTGAGGTTGTTGAAGCCGCAGTCCCAGTAGGTCACGCTGCTCGGAACCGAGAAACCGGCGAAGTTGAAACTGCTCAGGCTCTGCATCGAGAGGCTCGTCAACGCTGGGCAGCCCGATAGGTACAAGCTTGTGAGCGCATAGTTGCGCGAAACGCCTACCGAGGTGAGCGAAGTGTTGTAACGCAGGTCGAGCGCTTTCAGCTTGGTGCAATCGAGCGTGTTGACGCTTGTGAACTTGTTGTTCTGCGCATAAATGGTCTCGATGCCCGAGGGCAGCGTGGGCAGCGAGGTGATTTGGTTGTTGTCGCAGTCGAGATAGGTGAGCGTGCTGGGCAGCGACGGCAGCGAAGTGATGCGGTTGTCGCTGCAATCCAGCGACTGGAGTGTGCTGGGCAGCGTGGGCAGTGTGGCGATGTCGTTTTTGTAGCAAATGAGCGAGGTCAGCGCCGTGCAACCGCTGATGCTGATATTGGTCACACCCGTTTTGCTGCAGTCGAGTTTGGTCATGCTCTTGTTGTTGTCCAAATTCAGTGTCAGCAATTTTCCACCGCCAGAGATCAAGATGTTGGTAAACGCGGTGTGGGCGGCCCGCAGGTACATGAGGTTGGCGGGCAGCGTGGGCAGGTAGATGAGCTTATTGTTGTAACACTCCAGCGTGTTCAGCGTGCTGGGCAGCGTGCTGGGCAGCAGCGTGAGGTTGTTGTCGTAGCAATACAGATACACCAGCTTGTTGAAGTATTCTATGCCTTTAAGGTTGGAGATGCTGTTGCCGTTGCAGTATATCGTGTTGCGGCTGTCCACATCGCTCTGGGTGATGTAGCCTTTAGGATAGGCGCGAAGCATCCAGGCCTGGAAGTTGGCATCGGGGAAGTTGGTGGAATTGAGTATTGCCACATAGTTGTCGGTGATGAAGATGTCCTTATTATAGACTTTGCTGCCGTTGACCACGAATGAGCTGCTATTGCTGTCGAAGGTGGCGTCTGGCGGCGAGACGATGGCTGTTTTACCAAAGAATTTAGTAATACCATAGAGTTCGCGGGCAATGGGGTAGCTGCTGTTGTTGGTGGCCTTGAGGGTGACGTTGCTGCCGGAATAGAAATGGGCTGTCAAGCCCAGCAGGCAGCTCTGGGCGCCTGTGACGGTGGCGGTGACGTTAGAAAATTTAACAGCATCGATAGTTGCCAAGTCGCTCACAGAGGAATTCCACGTTCCATGACCGGCTATAGCTCCGTCCTTATTGCCTGTGATATTGAAGGTGCCGGGACCCTTTATCCACACGGCGGTGAAGTCGCGCACATAGATGGCGCCGTCGTCGGTGCTGGTCATGTTCACCGTGGCGCCGCTCGAGGCTACCAGCTGACATTCATCGGCAAGTGGGGTTTCGGTTCTTGACCAGTTCTCACCGCACTCAAAGCGGATGACGCGAGCCTTGGTGGTGAGATTGCAGGTGCCCACAAACTTCACAATCAGCCCCTTATAGCTGCGGTTATGGATGGCATAGTCGCCGCCGCCGGTGCGGGTAATCGTGACGTTGGTCATTGTCAGCGTCTTGGTCGAGGGGCTGAAGGTGACCGTGCCACTCTTGATGTCGCCGCCCTTGATGTTGTTCATATTATCGGACGTGACTTCTACGCCCGCCACATTGATGTCGTACTTGGTGGCTGCATGCACACTGGCCACAGTAGTGGCCACCATGACCGATAGGAAGAGTAATAGTCGTTTCATATCATTTAGTTTTTTTATTTTGGTTCTCAAGCCGCTTGGGCGGATTAAAAGCCAAAGGGTTATAGTTTAATTGGGGTTCGAGAGTTAGGCTGCGCGTGATTGCTGCCGGCCAGCGCAACGGGTTCGTTCTCGGTGGCGAGCGCCTGCTGGATGCCGGCGTTAGCGTTCACAGCTCTTGCAGGCTGATTGCCAATGGGTGTGCCCGATTTGGCACTGGCCGCCAGCACTACAGCGAGCGCACAAGCATAAGGTTGATTTTCTTCATCATAGTGTTGGTTGTTAGCAGTTTATCTACATATTGGTTATCACATATAAATAGTAGCACAAGCATTTCTACCGCAAAGATAAACATTATTTTACAAATCTCCCTCCCTCGGTTGTTAAATAATATTAACATAGTAAATAAATACAAAAAGCCCTCATCACGGTGACGGACGAGGGCTGAATATTGGTTACACCTACTTTGTTACAGCATCGGCTCTACACATTGAAGCGGAAGACCACGATGTCGCCGTCCTGGAACACATAGTCCTTGCCCTCGATGTGCATCTTGCCGGCCTCCTTGACGGCGGCCTCGCTGCCATAGTGCACATAGTCGTCGTACTTGATGATTTCGGCCCTGATGAATCCGCGCTCGAAGTCGGTGTGAATCACGCCGGCGCACTGCGGAGCCTTGCTGCCCTTGCGGAAGGTCCAGGCACGCACCTCCTTCGGGCCTGCCGTGAGGAAGGTCTCGAGGTTGAGCAGGGCATAGGCGGCCTTGATGATGCGGTTCACGCCGCTCTCCTGCAGCCCGATTTCCTGCAAAAACATCTGCCGCTCCTCGTAGGTCTCCAGTTCGGCAATCTCGCTTTCGGTTTGCGCCGCCACCACCAGCAGTTGCGCGTCTTCGTCCTTGATGGCCTCGCGAACGGCATCGACATAGGCGTTGCCCTTGGCGGCCGAGGCGTCGTCGACGTTGCACACATAGAGCACGGGCTTGTTGGTGAGCAGAAACAGGTCGTGGGCCACATGCTCTTCGTCCTTGTTCTCCAGTGCCACGCTGCGCGCGTTCAGTCCCTGCTGCAGTGCCTCTTTATAACGCGCCAGCACCTCATATTGCACTTTGGCGTCGCGGTCGCCCGCCTCGGCTTGCTTTTTCACGCGAGTGATGCGGCCCTCGATGGTCTCCAGGTCGCGCAGTTGCAGTTCCAGGTCAATCACCTCCTTGTCGCGTACCGGGTCGACGGTGCCATCGACGTGGGTGATATTGTCGTCGTCGAAGCATCGCAACACGTGGATGATGGCATCGGTCTCACGGATGTTGGCCAAGAATTTGTTGCCCAGTCCTTCGCCGCGCGACGCGCCTTTCACCAGGCCGGCGATGTCGACAATCTCAACCGTGGTGGGGACGATGCGCTCGGGGTGGACCAGTTCGGCCAGCTTGGCCAGTCGCTCATCGGGCACCGTGATCACGCCCACATTAGGCTCGATGGTGCAAAACGGAAAATTCGCCGACTGCGCCTTCGCGTTCGACAGACAGTTAAACAAGGTCGACTTGCCCACATTAGGCAGACCCACAATGCCACATTTCAATGCCATAGTATAGATATATCAAGTTAATCGTTTACGGTTTCAGCTTCCGCCATTGCGAGAAAGCCGCCGCAAAGATAGCAAATAATAGCCGAAGCACAAAGCACCTTCCCAAATAATCGAAGATGAGTGGTCGTGAAATTGGTCTCGCCGCTGGCAAATGATGCTTTGTCCTGAAGTTTTTGCGCTCATTGTGTGTTGAATTGAAAAATTAGTTGTAATTTTGCCAACGGTAATAAAAACTGCACATAACGATGAGCGAAATTCAATATTGGATTAATCAAAACGGCGTGCAGGCCGGGCCTGTGACGCGCGAAGAGTTGGAACACATGTCGCTCACCGACGAGGCCTACGTATGGCGCGCCGGTATGGCCGACTGGGTGCGCATCACCGAGATGAGCGAGCTGGCTGGCTGCTACCAAGTCAGCTCCACCCCGGGTCCTTCGGCCCCCGCCCAGCCCGCCCCAGCCGGCGAAGCCGCCGAGCCGGGAGTGGACCCCGAACCGGCAGCCCCCACTGACGACGTGGCCGAGCCCTGTCAGCCCCCCATGCCCCCGCTGCCGCCCGCCGTGTCCGACGCGTATGCCACGCCTCCGGCTCCGAGCATGGCCATGCAGCAGCCCGCTGCCGAAGCGCCCAAGTGTCCGCCCACCAACTTGGTGTGGGCCATCATCGCCACCCTGCTGTGCTGCCTGCCGCTGGGCGTGGTGGCCATCATCTACAGCACCAAAGTGTCGCAGAAGTTCAACGAGGGCGACCTTGCCGCCGCCGAGCATTATAGCGAGGTGAGCGCGTGGTGGTGCATCGGCACCATTGTGGGCGGCATCATCCTCTCGCCTTTCGTCTCGCTCATACAAATGGCCATGATGGGGTGAAGGGCCGGCTTAGGTGAAGCCTGCAAGAGCCACGACGCATCAGTGCGCGGACTCATGCCGGCCAACCGCTGCTTCCCGCTATTTGCACTCAGTGTTTTGAAGTACATCAATTTACGCATAACATTCGGATTGGCTGTCGCCGTGATGGTGGCAGCCATCTATTATGTGTTCGACCCGTCGGAGATTGGCAATCTGTTTCCGCGCTGCATGTTCTACACCTTCACGGGATATAAATGCCCGGGATGCGGCACTCAGCGCGCCCTTCACGCCCTGCTGCATGGCGACGTGGGCGGAGCCCTGCGCTTCAACGCCGCCCTGCCGGTCACGATGCTCGTGGTGGGGGTCTATCTGCTCGCCGAGGCCAAGCGCACCGCCTGGCCCCGGTTCCACATGGCGCTGAACAGCCGCCGTGCGGCGCTGGCCGTAGCCGTCGCCATCATGGCCTGGTGGCTGCTGCGCAATCTGTTTGGACTATAGCCACTATAGCGCGCTTCAGGAGGAGCGTTGCCTCACATATACAGCCGCTGGTTCTCGAAATCCACCTCGCGGTCGAGCTGCGTGATGAAGTCGCCGAGCACCTCGGCCTCGATGTCGCCAAGCGAGAACTCCTTCACGGCGTCCTGGCGGATGAGCGAGACCCACTTGCGGCGCGCCGTGACGTAGTCGGAGTGTATGCGCGCCAGGGCCACCTCGTCGAGCACGTCTAGCCCGTAGTAGTCCAGAATCATGCGGTAGCTCCACGACCAGCGCAGCTCGTTGTAGTTGCGGTCGATGGCCTTGAAGCGTTCGATGATGGCCGTCACCGAGTCGAGGCGGCCGCTGATGATGTCGTCGACCACGCGCTGCTCTTCGCTCTCGGGCATGAGCAGCCCCGCCAGGTCGACCCAGTTGCCCTCGCCCCATGTGCTGGCGGGGCGCTCGGGGCGGTGGCGCTTGAGCACGGCGCCCATGTAGATGCGCAGCGCCAGGTCGTAGTACTCGATGCCCTGCCGCAGCGATGCCGCCTTGATCACATATTCATGATAGTTGTAGGTGCTCACGCGGTCGCCCGACGCGGCGCGCAGATTCTCCAGTATCTGCTTGCCGCGCAGAATCTCGCTGATGGTGAACGGGCTGAGCCAGTCGAAGTTCACGCAGCTCTTGCGCTCGCCGCTGCCGCGCTTGTCGCGCTTGGGCCACTTGCGTATGTCGCGGTACAGGCCCACCGTGGCAAAATTGCGCCCCGGCACCAGATACATCGTGTCGCCGTAGGCAATCAGGTAGGAGAACGGCAAGTCGCGCGTGTCGGGGTGATACATCAGCTTGCCGAACAGCACCGAGAAGGCGCCGATGTTGGCCGGCATGAGCAGGTAGGCCCCGCTGGCCGTCTTGCTGCCCCGCTCGAGCATGCCGTAGTGCATCGGGCCCATCTTGTAGGCGTGGTTGCTGAAGTTGGTGGCCGACCCGGCGTTGTAGAACGAGAACATTCCGCCTATGAGTAGCGAGCTCTTGTGGTGGCTCACGCTGAAGGGGCCGCAGAATGCCGCGCAGGCCTCGCCGTTGGACATGTAGCTGTTGGCAAAAAACACGCTGCTGGCCGCCGTGAATCCGTTCGACAGCTCGCAGGCCTCGCCCACAAAGCAGTCCACGAGCTTCACGCTCCCGGTGATGGTGGAGCCGCCGCTCACAATCGAGTTCTCGCATATCACGCCCGTGCCCACAGTGATGGGGTTGTCGGCCGTGCTCGCTATGGTGCAGTTGTGCAGCTTCGAGGCGCCTGAGATTTGGCATCCGTCGCCAATCACGGCATTGCTGATGGTGCCGGCGCTGACGATGGTCACGCCGTTGCCTATGGTGGTGCACCCGGGCCGCGAGGCCTCCACCGACTGTTCCACCAGCCGCCTGAGGGCCTTGCGCAGCCGCCCGTTGCCGGCGTGCTTCACCATCAGCGCCGCCAGCTGGCTGTTGAGGTCGTTGAAGATGCGCAGGTTGCCGTTGCCGGCCTCGTTGAGCACGGCAATCAGGTTGCCCTGCCCGTAGGTGGCTCCCTCGTGCGTGTCGATGGTGCTCACATTGGAGATGTGGCAACGGTCGCCGATGGTCGCGTTGTTGATAAAGTTGCCGATGTTCTCAATCAGGCAGTGGTCGCCGATGGTCACGTTGCGCAGCGTGGCGTCGTTCAGGCCGCACAGCTTCACGAAGCCCTCGGTCACCTCGATCGAGCCTTCGCAGCTGCCCAGGCGCGCCCAGCCGTAGAAGGCCACCCGGTGGATGCACGCGGCGTCGAAGCCCTCGCTCACCATCACCTGGCTCCAGTCCTCGGCCTGGCAGCCGCCAGCCGTCATCATCTCGATTTCGGCCGCAGTCAGTTGTCGATATGTCTTCATTATTATTGTTCTTGTTGATAACTCAATAGTTCGGTAAATTTTTAAAATTACACATTAATATGTCTCGGTTTTATAACCCG
>CAMVDK010000130.1 GCA_947166165.1 uncultured Porphyromonadaceae bacterium | reverse complement strand
ACCCGCGGCCCTCAGCTTGGAAGGCTGATGCTCTATCGACTGAGCTACTTCCGCAGCATTTTTCTTTAGTGGGAAGAGGTGGACTCGAACCACCGAACCCGAAGGAGCGGATTTACAGTCCGCCGCAATTGCCACTATGCGATCTTCCCGTTCGTTCTTTAGAGCCTCTTGTCGGATTCGAACCAACGACCCCGAGATTACAAATCACGTGCTCTGGCCAACTGAGCTAAAGAGGCATTCTCACCAAGTCGACCACCCGAGCAGGGGTTGGTTCTCATTAGCGAGTGCAAAGGTACTGCCTTTTTCCGAACTGGCAAATTTTTTCGACCTTTTTTTTCAAAAAAATCGCATTTTTTTTGCCGAACCCAATTTTTAAGCCTTTTACACCTTATTATATATGCAATCGCACCACCATTCCACTCCTCCCATCAAGCCATTCCGCCACCCACTCCGGCAGCCTCCCCACAAAGCGGGACAAAAACCTCCGACCCCATTGTCCCAATCTGGCGGGCTGCGAAAAATCGGCTGGCAAATCTGCCAGCCGATGTGGGTCGCGCGCCGCCGGGCCGCTCGGGGCCGATTGGGCGCGGATTCGTTATGTCGTGGTGGGGGAGCGCCGCCGGTCAGCGGTCCTTGCCTTTCTCCAACTGGCGTTTGAGCGCGTCCACACACAGGTCGACGGCTTCCTCAAAGGTGTCGGCAGTCTTCGAGGCGAACAGGTCGTCGCGCTGAGGGACGAACAGCTTGACCGATGCCTCTTTGTTCATAGCCGTCTCGGGTTTCACAACTTTCAGGTTCACCTCTACGTTGGAGATTTCTTCGTGGTGCTTGACGAGCTTCTCTACCTTCTTGTTGATGAACTGCTCCAGTTTCTCGGTTGCATCGAAGTGGATGGCTTTGATTTTCGTTTCCATATTATCCTCCTTTTTTTAAGGCCCGGGGATGGGCGTGTTTATAATTGTTCTTTAAGTCACTGATAGTGACGTGAGTGTAGACTTGTGTGGTGGCCACCGACTCGTGGCCGAGCAGCTGCTTGACGCTGTCGAGCCGTGCTCCTCCGGTGAGCATGGCGGTGGCGAAGCTGTGGCGCAGCACGTGCGGACTCGCTTTGCCGGCCACTCCGGCTTGGGTGAGGGCACCGTGCACCACGCGGTAGACGAGGCTCGGGTAGAGCGGCTGCCCGTCGCGCCGGGTGAAGAAGGTGTCGCCGCGCTGTCCGGCTCGGTCGCGCAGCTGGCGGTAGCGTTCAATCCATGCCGCAAGTTCTGTGCCAAAGGGGATGACGCGGTCCTTGTCGCGTTTGCCGCGCACGCGCAACTCGCCTTTGCTGGTGTCGACCATGGCGTCGCGCAGGGTGATGAGTTCGGCGCGGCGCATGCCGGTCTCGTAGAGCATCATCACCATCAGCCGGTTGCGCACCTCGTCGGCCGAGCCAGCATCGAGTCCGTCGTCGAGCAGGGTGTCCATCTCGCCTTCGCGCACGAATGTGGGCAGACGCTTGGGCAGGCGGGCCAGCTCAAGGTCGGCGGCGGGACTGTCGGCCACCTCGCCGCGGCACATCATGAAGCGGTATAGTGCCCTGACTGACTGCACCTTTCGCCGCAGTGTGCGCGGCGAGTCGCCTGCTTCGCCCAGGCTGGCCAGCCATGCGCGCACATCGGCCACGTCCACGCTGGCCAGCTCCACGGCCCTGCCAGAGTGGCCTGACAGGAAACCGACAAACTGTCGCAGGTCGCGGCCATAGGCCTCGACGGTGTGCGGCGAGTAGTTGAGCTCGTGGCGCAGATGGTTCAGAAAACGGTCTACCGTGTTCGTGCTCATGCGGTGCTGGTGGGCGGCGTTGATGATTCGTCCGCCACGAAATTAGGCATTATTCTTGTGAAATCCAAATTTTCGAGCGAAAAACGCGCAAAAAAGGCAGAAATGTCGCTCTTGGCGATGCATTTCTGCCTTCGATGGCGTTTATTTGAGCGGTATCACTCCTCGCGGGCGCGGAGCTGCTGCACATACTCGGCCTTCATCATCTTGCGGCGGTTGATCACCGACGGCTTCTGGAATGCCTGACGGGTGCGGAGTTCCTTGATGACACCGGTCTTCTCGGTTTTACGTTTGAATTTCTTCAGGGCGCGTTCAATGTTCTCGCCTTCCTTAATGGGGACAATAATCATAATGCTTTGATATAAAATTTAGATGTTAAAATTTGTTCTTTTTGTGGTGTAGAGCCGGTTGAATGCTTTGTGGCGACATCGCGCCGCCCAAAACGAGGTGCCGGACCCGTCACCTCTTTATGGTTGATTATGTGCAAGTTGTCGTTTTCTCTTGAGTGGTTTTCTACAACCTCCTTTCGTTTTGCGGGTGCAAAGTTATGAATATTTTGCCGATTGGCAATGCTTTTGCGCCAGTTTTTCGTTTTTTTCGCCAACTTTGCGCAACTTTGCGGACTCAGTCCCGGCGTGCCGGGCAAAGTGACGCACGGCCATGGAGCGGTCACTGCCTGCCGGCCACGCGCCGCCACCCGCGAAGCAGCAGTTTCCAAATGCCTATGCGCACCTTGTCGAGCGCAATCGACCCCCAGAAAACGACCATGACCAGCGCACCCGCGCGCAGCACGAAGGTGGACGTGCCGGTGTTGTAGAACCAATCGACGATGGCCCCGTCGTACAGTTTCCAAAGAAAAGCCCCGGAGTGCGTCAGGTAGATGGCCAGCGCCGACGCTCCAAGCCAGTTCACAAACGCGTTGCTGAATCGGATTTTGCTGAAGAAGAGCATGAAGTGGAGGGCCGACACGATGATGAGGGGGCAGTTGTAGGCGTGAAGGCGGCCGGTGTCGATGCCCCGCAGGCGGCACATCAGCATCAGCGCGGCCAGCGTGGCCGAGGCCAGCAGATAGATGCCCAGGTCGCACCATTTGTTCAGCTGCCAGCAGCGGGCAGGGTGCAGGCGCACATAGCGCGCCAGCAGATACAGGCCCACAAACGACGTCAGCGAGAAGCCGTTCTCAAACCACCGCACCCCCGGCCACATCCAGCCCATCACCGTCTCGAAGGCGAAAAAGCCCGCCAGCAGCACCGCCATCTGCCGTTTCGTGGCCCCGGCCACAAAGGCGTTCAGCACCGGCGACACGATGTAAAGCCCCAGATAGGCTTTCACGAACCAATAGGGACTCGGACTGAGCAGCAGCAGGCTCCGCCAGATGTGAGGCTCCTCGTGGAGTGTGCCCGGGGCAAGCGCTTCGTGAAGCGCCATGCCCGCCACACCGAAAAACAGCAGCTGGAACAGCAGTTCCGCCAGCCGGCCCGCTTTGGGGCGGATGCCATACCAGCCCGACAGCAGCACGAACGTGTCTACCGCGATGATCGACAGCCCCTCGACGATGAACTGCGTCACCGCCGAAACGGTGTGAGAGGCAATGCGCGCCGCGTCGGGCTCGGGCAGGCCACGCGCGTTGGTGTGCAGTATCACCACCAGCAGCATCGCCGTCAGCCGCAGCAATTCCATATTGCTGTCGCGGCCCCGCAGCCCCTCAGCCTTCACAGGCATTTGCTCGCTCATGCGCTTAGTCGGAAAAAGAAATCGTGGTGCCGACGGCTATGCGGCGGCACCACGCTGAGTGATGGGTCACTTGACGGTGATGGTGCACACGCTCACGCGGTTCCAGTCGGGCTCGCTGAACATGTCGCCCACGCCCTGTCCCTGCGCCTGGATGCGGCTGGCGGCGATTTTGTATCGGTTCACGAGCAGCGTCTTCACAGCCTCGGCGCGCTCGCGGGCCAGACGCTCGTTGATTTCCTTGCTGCCCTCGGGCGAGGCGTAGCCCATAATGCGCACGGTGGAGCCTTTGTGGTTCTTCAGGAAGGTGGCCACACGCTCCACATTGGGCATCTGGTCGGCCGTCACTTGGCTCTTGCCTTGTCCGAAGAACACGTTGCACTCGAGCGACTCGCTGTTGCGTCCTTTAATCACCTTCTCGACCGGCTTCTCGACCACCTTTTCGACGACCTTCTCCACGATTTTGGTCTCGGGCTGACGGGCGCGCAGGGCGTTGATTTCGGCGTTGAGTGCGTCGATGTCGGCCTGCGTGTATTCGCGGTCGCACAGCGTCATGTGGTGCTCGCCATTGCTGTTCAGGAAGTGGTAGGTGATGGCCGCCTGCATCTCCACGCTGGCATAGTTGGCGTTGAAGCTGCTGGTGCTCTGCTTGGCCGTTTTGCCCATGTTGTAGACAATAGCGGGTTTTAGGGCCACCGTCCACGCCTTGCGCTCGCCCAGGTTCATGTTGATGTTCAGGCCAGCCTTGGTGTACCACGAGTTCTGGTCGAGCACTTTCGCCTCGGTGCCGTCGAGGAGCGTTTCGGTGCCGGTTTTGTAGCCGTGTCCCCAGCCGGTGCCGAGCACGCCTTCCACTTCCACGAGGCGGGGTGTGCCACGGTAGCCGCCGATGGCGTTAGCCAGGTTGATGGTGGCGAAAGCGCCCACCAGCTGATGGTCGATGATGGTGGCGCTGTGGGGCGCGCCGATGTAGGCGGTGGGCTTATCCCAGCTGCTTGTGTTGATGCTCCACTCGCCCTCAATGCCCACTCCGAGCACGGGCGTGACCTGCTTGCGCAGCTCAGCGCCCATCAGGCCGCGGCAGGCGGGCCAGAAGGCGTAGTGCTGCAGCGGCGACACAGCACCGCCCTTGAGGGTGAACGACCAGTTGTCGGTGAACTTGCTGCCGGCCACAGTGACCTGGGCTTGGGCAGCCACGAGGCTCAGCATCAGAGCCATTGCCATGAAAATCTTTTTCATTCTTTTATGCTTTTGAATTGTATACGATCAGCTATATTGGTTGAGAATTGTGCGCAGAGCGCTCTGGTGGGGGCTACTGCTTGTGGAGGATGATGTTGATGATGGCGTTCACGTCTTCGATGTCGACGCTGCCTTGGCCGTCCACGTTGGCGCGGAGTCCGTATTTTTCGGCTTGGTCTTTGTGGAGGATGATGTTGATGACGATATTCAAGTCGTCGATGTCGGCCACGCCGTCGCCATTGACGTCGCCATTGATGTTGGTGTTGCCGTAGATGCGCACCTTGGTCACCGCCGCGCAGTTGTTGACGTTGGCCCGGGGGGCGGTGAACCGCATCAGGGCGTCGGTGGTGCCGTGTGGCACCGCGAGTGTGGTGGTGAGCGTCTGCATCATGAGTCCTGGGGCGGGCTTCATGGTGGCGAGTGCCAGCGGGTTGCCTTGCAGGTCGGCGAGCTGGGTGTTCACCGTCATGAGGCTCGCGTCGTAGTCGGTGCTGAAAGCGCGGTAGGTGAGCTCGACGCGCAGCGAGTCGTAGTTCTGGCAGGCCAGTGTGGGCGACACCAGGGCAGTGACGGTGCCTTGTGTGGTGGTGAGCAGGGTGATGCGGGCACTGTTGATGTTGAGGGTGCTCAGCTCGGTGCCGGCGTTGTTCTCGTAGGTCCATCCTTCGTAGTTCGCTGAACTGAACTGCGCGATGAGTGTCTGGCCTTGCGCGGGCAGCCACAGAGCCAGCAACAGCAGGAAGCCAAGAAGATGCGTTGTGTTCATTGCTTTGGGTTGAAATATTTGGTTATCATTATTGGCAAAAGTCTGGCGAGCGTTGCATACTGTTGTTTGTGTGCCGTCGTGTGTTGTCAGTCGCGGCGGAAGATGTCGCGTGTGTACACTTTGTGCCGCACGGGGTCGAGCTGGGGGTCGTAGCGGTTGGCGATGATGGCCTGGCTCTGCCGGGCGAACTCTTCGAACCGGTTGACGACGGGACTGCCGAAAAAGGTGCTGCCGTCGGGCAGCGTGGGCTCGTAGACGATGACGCGGGCACCTTTGGCCTTGACGCGCTTCATGATGCCCTGAATGGACGACTGGCGGAAGTTGTCGCTGCCGGTCTTCATGGTGAGCCGGTAGACGCCGATCACGCATTCCCGCTCGGCGCGGGGGTCGAAATCGCCGCGGTTGTAGTAGTCGTAGTATCCGGCCATGTGCAGCACGCGGTCGGCGATGAAGTCTTTGCGGGTGCGGTTGCTCTCGACGATGGCCTCGATAAGGTTTTCGGGCACGTCGGCATAGTTGGCCAGCAGCTGTTTGGTGTCTTTGGGCAGGCAGTAGCCGCCGTAGCCGAACGAGGGGTTGTTATAGTGCGCTCCGATGCGGGGGTCGAGACACACGCCCTGGATGATGGAGCGTGTGTCGAGCCCTTTGAGCTCGGCATAGGTGTCGAGCTCGTTGAAGTAGCTCACGCGCAGGGCGAGATAGGTGTTGGCGAAGAGTTTGACGGCCTCGGCCTCGGTGAAGCCCATGACCAGGGTGTCGATGTCTTGCTTTTCGGCTCCTTCCTGGAGCAGAGCGGCGAAGCGGTTGGCGGCCTGGACGAGGGCGGGGTCGGCCAGGTCGGTGCCCACGATGATGCGGCTGGGGTGGAGGTTGTCGTAGAGGGCGCGGCTCTCGCGCAGGAATTCGGGCGAGAAGAGGATGTTGCCGTTGCCGGTCTTCTGGCGGATGGACTGCGTGAAGCCCACGGGCACGGTGCTTTTGACAACGATGACGGCCTGCGGGTTGCACTCGGTGACAAGGTCGATGACCTGTTCCACGGCACTGGTGTCGAAGTGGTTGCGCTGTGGGTCGTAGTTGGTGGGTGCGGCCACCACCACGAGCTCGGCGTGGGTGTAGGCCGAGTGGGCGTCGAGGGTGGCGTGGAGGTGGAGGCGGCCGCTGGCCAGGAAGCGCTCCACCTCGGCATCGGCGATGGGCGACTGGCGGCGGTTGATCATGTCCACCTTCTCGGCCACGACGTCTACGGCCTCCACATGGTGGTGCTGGGCGAGCAAGCAGCCTATGCTCAGCCCTACGTAGCCAGTGCCTGCAACTGCAATGTTCATGGGGCAGGGGTTAGGATTGTTGATGGGCCTTCACGCTTCAGTGCTTCGAGTGGCGATGGCGGTGCTTGCCGCCGCCCAGGGCACGCTTGATGCGGTCCAGCAGCGAGGTGGGCTTGTCGTCTTCGTCGTCGGCATAGCCGCCGTAGCCGTAGCCATAACCGTAGCCGTAGTTGCCATAGCCGTAACCATAGCCGTAGCCATAGCCGTAGCTGCCGTAGCCGTAGTGCTTGTTGTCGATCTTGATGTCGTTCACCAGGATGGTGAGGTTCTTGATTTTGTCCTCCTTGTGGAGCTTCTCGAGGTCGTCGAGGTAGCGCTTGTCGATTTTGCCGTCGCGGATCACGTAGATGGTCAGGTCGGTGTGGCGGTTGATGAGGCCGGCGTCGGCGATGATGCTGTAGGGCACGGTGTCGAGCAGCACATAGTCGTAGCGGTTGCGAAGCAGCTCAATGAGCCGTGTGAACTGGTCGCTCATGAGCAGGTTGGTGGGGTTGGGCGGGATGGCTCCCACGCAGATGAAGTCGAGGTTGTCGTGGAACTTGCCCCGGTGGATGATGGGGTCGAGTTCGGCCAGCGAGCCGGAGAGGAATGCGCTCACGCCCAGGCCCGCGTTGTCGAGGCCCACATACTCGGAGAAGCGGCCCTTGCGCAGGTCAAGGTCCACAGCAATGACGCGTTTGCCGGAGTGGGCCAGCGAGAGGGCCATGTTGACGGCCACGAACGACTTTCCTTCGCCCGACATGGTGGAGGTGAACTGGAGCACGAGGCCCTTGCCAGGCTCGGGCTTGGCCACATAGTCGATGTTGGCCCTGATGATGCGCATGGCCTCGCTGATGCGGTCGCGACCGTTCTCGGTGACGACAATCTCCTGGTCGCGCTGGCGCTGCTTCTTGGCCGGCAGCTCGCCGATGATGGGGATGTCGACGGCGTTCTCAATGTCGTGCCGCGTGTGGATGTAGCTGTCGAGCGAGTAGTACCAGAACACGGCGTAGAGCAGCAGCGCCGGTATGAGCAGGCCGATGAGCAGGCCAATCATCATGATGCGCGAGGGCACCGGCGATATGGGTCCGCTGCCCGTGGCGGCCTCAATCACGCGGGCGTTGGGCTCGGTGATGGCCAGCTGCAGTGCGTTCTCTTCGCGCTTGTTGAGCAGATAGAGGTAGAGCTGCTCCTTGATTTTCTGCTGTCGCGAGACCTCGGTGATGGCCTTTTCCTGCGAGGGCACCGCCACCATCGAGCCGGTGGCGCGTCCCTGCTGCTGCCGGGCCTGCGTCTGTCGCATCTGCAGCGACTGGATGTAGTTGCTCAGGCCGCGCATGATGGCCTGCTTCATGGTGGCCAGCGAGCGTGTGAGTTCAATCATCACCGGGTTCTCGTTGCTGCTGGTGGTGGCAATCTTCTGATAGCGGAGCATGGTCTCGTTGTACTGCTGGATCTGCCCCTCGATGCCCGTGTGCTGGATGCCGGTGTTGCTCGGAATGAGCTCGGTGTCGCCCATGCCGGAGATGTAGTTGTAGATGCTGTTGGCCAGGCTGATCTGCATGTCGGCGTCGGCCGTTCCCTCGGCATACTTGATGGCTGTGCCGGCGTCGGCATACATGGTGGCGTTCACGGCGCTGGTCTTGAGCGCGGCCACCTGGCTGTCCACGCCGCTCAGGTCTTTCGACAGCGCCGTGACGCGCTCGGCGATAAACGCCTCGGTGGAGCGCGCCACCTGGTTCTTGTCGTTGATGGCGTCCTGGTTGTAGGCCGCGATGAGCGCGGTGAGGATGTCGCACGCCTCCTTGGCGTTGTCCCACGTCAGGCTCATGTTGAGCACGTCGGAGAATTTGTTGGCCGACTCGGCCGTGAGGCTCGCCTTGATTTTCGAGGCCATGGCGCGCGGCGTACTCACCCTCGCAATCACTTGGAATCCGGCGTATTGCGCGTCGTTGTAGTTCTTGTTCTTGGTGATGGCGATGGGGCCGAAGGCGGTCGACACCTTGTTGCCGAAATGGGCCTTTTTCCAGCCGTCGTTGCCCACTTTGAACTCAAAGTCGTTGCCGCCCTTGGGCACCACGGTGATGGAGAACGGCTGCGTCACCTCGCGCAGCGGAGTGATCTCGATGGGCGACGACGTGTAGATG
>CAMVDK010000129.1 GCA_947166165.1 uncultured Porphyromonadaceae bacterium | reverse complement strand
AGCGCCTTCTGCCGCTCAATCGCCTCCACCCTCTCCGCAAACTCCTGCTGCAGGGAGAGAGGAGGGAGAATAAAAGGCATATTCCCAAGCTCTTTTGCAGTAATTGCCATTTGGACACAATTACCTTTTGTTGTTTGCTCTGCAACTATTTTTTGGAGAAGAACAATAAAGAAAGTATAGCCATAAACATCCTCTTTGATGCGTATTTTCATCAGTGAAGGGTGAATTATACCCTTTGGTGCATTATCGGGCAACTGGAATATGCGCCCAATTGTGCCTCTACAACTCATGATAAAATCCTTTGGCTTAACTTCAAATCTTGAAAGTGATTCAAATTTTTCTTTATTAATAAAATGATTCTCCATTTCTAAACTTCCAAGAATAGCATGCTTTTGCTCATACACCATAGCGTATGCATCACTTTCAGGAACATAGCATGATACTTTTAGTGCACTTCCAAATGGCCCAAGAAACATTTCTTGCACACTATCTTTTAATGTCTTCACTTCCCATCCTTTCTCATTGTTGATGGGGTCGCCGAACATGGTGTAGAAGATGGATTGAGCGAGTTGGTCATAGGCCTTGAGTTGTTCCTTTTTCTTCTCAATAATGCCCGACAGCAGGTCAAGTTCCGCCACAATCCGACCCTGCTCCGACAACGATGGAATGGGAATTGGGATCTTTACTAAACTTGCTTGAGTTAGTTTAGGAACTACAGCCCCTGTTATATATTCATTTAAGTCTTTTCCAACTAAGTAATACTCAACAAACTTGTCTTTGACGGATTGATCAAAAATCATTATATGAACATGGTTATTAACCCATATTTTTCCTTCAACTATAAAAGCACTTTTCTCGTTAGCGCCCCATTTTGCACCATCTTCTCCAAGTAAAAGATAACGACCATCAAAAATATAGCTGTCTACATAGTCTTGTATACCCGAAGCTCCAAAATATGGGTAAATGCCATTTATCCTATCCTTTTTAGTTACAGGTTTCCTCTGACTATCATATAATGTAGCCACTTCTCCCAACGTCTTATATGTCCAACCATGTTTGTTCATAGGTATTTCTCTTTGAATTCTGCCATGGCGGCGTTGATGTCGGCTTGCAGGGTGGCGATTTTGCCGAAGATGACCTCGGGGGCCTCGTAGTCGACCTTGACGCGCTCCACCTCTTTATATTTGTTGATGCTCAGGTCGTAGTCGTTGGCGCGGATGTCGTCGACGGCGACGAGAAACGACTGGTCCTTGCGCGTGCGCGACGCCTCGCCGTCGAGGTTGCGGAACCGGGCCACGACGTCGGGGATGTCGTTCGCGGCACACTCGGTGCGCTTCTGGTCGAGCGTGTAGCCGTCGGCCTTCATGTCGTAGAACCACACGCGGTCGGTGCCGCCGGCGTTGGTCTTGGTGAAAATCAAGATGGCGGTCGACACGCCGGAATAGGGCTGGAACACGCCGCTGGGCATCGAGATGACGGCCTGCAGGCGCTGCCTGTCGACCAACTCCTTGCGCAGCGCGCGGTGGGCGGTGCTGCCGCCGAAGAGCACGCCGTCGGGCACGATGCTGGCGCACCGGCCGCCCGTCTGAAGCATGCGGATGAACAGGCTCACGAACAGCAACTCGGTCTTCTTGGTCTTGGTGATGGCCAGCAGCGATTTGCTCACCGCCTCGTTGTCGAGGCTGCCGGTGAACGGCGGGTTGGCCAGGCACAGCGTGTAGCGGTCGGCGTCGGGGTTGTCGGTCGACAGGCTGTCGCGATACGCGATGTCGGGGTTGTCGACGCCGTGAAGCATCAGGTTCATGGCCCCGATGCGCAGCATGGTGAAGTCGGTGTCGAAGCCGTGCAGCATGTGGTTCTTGTAGTGGTCGGCGTTCTCGCGCTTGAGCAGTTCACTTTTGTAATGCTCCTGCACATATTTGGCACTCTCGACGATGAAACCCGCACTACCCATGGCAGGGTCGCAGATGGTGTCCTTGAGGGTGGGTTGCATGAGTTCCACCATCATGCGTATGATGTGTCGCGGCGTGCGGAACTGGCCGTTGTTGCCCGAGGCGGCCATCTTGCTGAGCACATACTCGTAGACGTCGCCCATGGTGTCGCGGTTGTTCATGTCGAGGTGGTCGATGCCCTCCACAATCTTGGTGAGCGTGCGCGGGCTCTGGATGAGGAAGGTGGCGTTCTGCATAAAGCGGCTGTAGGCGCTCTCCTTGCCACTGCTCAGCGTCTTGATGAACACAAACACGTCCTTGCTCACGGTGCGGTACATGGCCTCGGGGTCGAAGTGCTTGAACGTGCTCCAGCGCAGGTCGTTGAGCGGCACGTCGCGGTCGGTCTCGGGGTTGTGCCACGAGCCGTAGGCGAACGTCGGGTCGTGCACCGCCACGCCGAAAGCGTTGGCGTTGGCCTCGCGCGTGCGTTGCGCGTCGTCGAGCATCTTCATGAAGAAGAGGTAGGTCATCTGCTCGAGGATAGTGATGCTGTTGGTGATGCCTCCGGTCCAGAAAGTGTCCCAAATGCTATCGATGCGGTTCTTGATTTCTCCAGTAATCATGGTGGTTGCGTTCAATACATTCGGCAAAGTTACGAATTTTTTGTTGAATATCGGCCATCGCGCGCGTGAAGGGGGCAAAAGAATGCGGAAAACGAAAAAAATGGGCGCATTCCATTGCCATGTGCGAAAAATGTTGTACCTTTGCACCGCTCTTTTGTGAGCAGAGATATTAATACATTAATTTTAAACGTTTTATGAATCATTACGAAACCGTTTTCATTTTAACTCCCGTTTTGTCTGAAGCCCAGATGAAGGAAGCGGTAGAAAAATTCAAGACCGTTCTCACCGAAGGTGGCTCCACCATCGTCAATGAAGAGAACTGGGGCCTGCGCAAGCTGGCCTACAACATCCAGAAGAAGTCTACCGGATTTTACACGCTGATTGAGTTCGACGGCGAGCCGACGATCGTCAAGAAACTCGAGACGGCCTACCGCCGCGACGAGAAGGTGCTGCGATTCCTCACCTTCCGCCTCGACAAGTATGCCGCCGAGTATGCCGCCAAGCGCCGCAGCCTGCGCAAAGCCAAGGAAGAGGCCGCAGCCCAGGCTCCCGCCACCGAAGAAAACACTAACGCTTAATCTTTTTAACTAAGGAGGAAAAAATTATGGCACAAGCTCAAAGTGAAATCCGCTACCTCACTCCGCTGTCGGTCGACACGAAGAAGAAGAAATATTGCCGTTTCAAGAGAAGTGGCATCAAGTATATCGACTACAAGGACCCCGAGTTCCTGAAGAAGTTCCTCAACGAGCAGGGCAAGATTCTGCCCCGCCGCATCACCGGCACCTCGCTCAAGTTCCAGCGCCGCGTGGCCCGCGCCGTGAAGCGCGCCCGTCACCTGGCCCTGCTGCCCTTCGTGACCGACCTGATGAAGTAATTACATTATTAACTACTAACTGAGGAATTAACGATATGAAGATTATATTGAAAGAAGACGTTGCCAACCTTGGATACAAGGACGACGTTGTCGAAGTGAAGAACGGCTACGGCCGCAACTACCTCATCCCGCAGGGCAAGGCCATCCTGGCCACCCCGTCGGCACTGAAGGTGCTGGCCGAGAACCTGCGTCAGCGCGCCCACAAGTTGGCCAAAATCAAGGCCGACGCCGAGGCTTCGGCCGCCACGCTGCAGGGCATCAGCCTCACCATCCCCGCCAAGGTGAGCGAAACCGGCACCATCTACGGCTCGGTGAGCAACATCCAGATTGCCGAGGCGCTGCTCGAGCTGGGACACAAGGTGGACCGCAAGATCATCTACATCAAGGACACCGTGAAGCAGGTTGGCGACTATGTGGCCACCGTGCGCCTGCACAAGGAAGTGGCCGTCGAGATCCCCTTCAAGGTGATTTCCGACGCTCCCGTGGCCGAGCAGCCCGAAGAGGCTCCCGCCGCTGTCGAGGCCCCCGTGGCCGAGGCTCCCGAGCAGGAGGAGGCTCCCGCCGCCGAGTAATCGACGATTACACACCCAACTACAATAAAATGCCGGGGGCAACGCGCTTCCCGGCATTTGTTTTCGACTTAAAGCGACAACCCCATAAACTCATAATCCTGCAATGGTCAAGCATATTGTCACCTTCCGTCTGACGGGCAGCACCGCCGAGCGCCTGGCCGTGGCGCAGCGGTTCAAAGCCGCCCTCGAGGCCCTGCCCGGCCAAATCGACGTGCTGCAAAGCATCGAAGTGGGCATCAACGAGAATCCCAATGAGCAGTGGGACGTGGTGCTCACCGCCGTGGTGCCCACCCTGGCCGACGTGGCCACCTACGCCGCCCACCCGGCCCATGTGGCCGCTGCAGCATTGCTGGCCGGCCACAAGGCCGACCGAGCCTGCGTGGACTACACCGCCGACTGACGCCCCCCTCTAGGCACCAGAATTGGGCACGCCGCGCACGCAAAATAGGCACGCTGCGCGTGGAAATCTTACAAATCTTTCCAAAAGCTAACAGTAGGATTAAAATTAATATTGAAAGATTTTGAATTGATTTGATAGATTTCCGCCCAAAGGGCGCTCCACCCCGACACCGCAACCGGGGGTGGAGCCACGACCCTACTGCCCAAAAACATCTGCAAAATCAGCCCCACCTCGGGAAAAATCAAAGCAAGCTTTGCTTTTTCGCTCAACTTGCACTAATTTTGCCCCAAAATGGCGAAATTAGGCGGCACCTCGGCAAAAAAGCAAGCGAGCTTGCTTGTTTTGCGCTCGGTTTGCACTAATTTTGCGCTGAAATCGCGAAATTAGGCGGCGTTTCGGAAAAATCAAAGCAAGCTTTGCTTTTTCGCTCAACTTGCACTAATTTTGCCCCGACTTAACCCATCAACCTTCACTACCCGATCATGGAAAAGAAAAAACATCGCTACACCGACAATGAGCTGCGCTACCTGAACCTGCTGTCGCGCAACTTCCCCAATGTGGCCACGGCAACCACCGAAATCATCAACCTCGAAGCCATCCTCAACCTGCCCAAGGGCACAGAGCACTTTCTAGCCGACCTCCACGGCGAGTATGAGGCCTTCCAGCACGTGCTGCGCAACGCCTCGGGCACCATCAAGCGCAAGGTGAACGAAATCTTCAACGAAACGCTCAGCATACGCGAAATCAAGGAACTGTGCACGCTCATCTACTACCCCAAGGAGAAGCTTGAGCTGATGAAAGCCAAGTTCAACGACGAAGAGGAACTCAACGACCGCTACTTCATCACGATCAACCGCCTGGTGCGCGTGTGCCGCAACGTGTCGTCGAAATACACACGCTCCAAGGTGCACAAGGCACTGCCCGACGACTTCTCCTACATCATCCAGGAGCTGCTCCACGAGCGCAGCACCGACCCCAACAAGCAGGCCTACGTCGACGGCATCGTGCACTCGATCATCGACACCGGCCGGGCCGACGCCTTCATCATCGCCATGTGCAACCTCATCCAGCAGCTCACCATCGACGTGCTCCACATTCTGGGCGACGTGTTCGACCGTGGACCCAGCCCCGACAAAATCATGGACATCTTGTGCAACTACCACAACTTCGACATCCAGTGGGGCAACCACGACATCCTGTGGATGGGCGCTGCGGCGGGCAACGACTGCTCAATTGCCAACGTGCTGCGCGTGGCACTGCGCTACGGCAACCAGCACGTGATTGAGAACAGCTACGGCATCAACCTGCTGCCGCTGGCCACCTTTGCCATGGCCACCTACACCGGCGACTGCTCCGCCTTCAAGCCCAAAGTGATCGAGGGCCGCACCGACGACCTGCAGGACAACCAGCTGCTGGCGCAGATGCACAAGGCCATCACCATCATCCAGCTCAAGCTCGAGGCCGCCACCATTGCGCGCCGGCCCGACTTCGACATGGACGACCGCCGGCAGCTGCACCAGATCGACTTCGAGCACGGCACCATCACCCTCGACAACGGCACCACCTACGACCTGCTCGATGTGGACCTGCCCACGGTGAACCCCGCCGACCCCTATGCCCTCACCCCGGGCGAGCAGGCCGTGGTCGACCACCTGCACGAGGCCTTCACCGGCAGCGAGAAGCTGCGCCGCCACATCCTGTGCATGTTCCGCAACGGCTGCATCTACAGCGTGACCAACGGCAACCTGCTCTACCACGCCTCGATTCCGCTCAACGCCGACGGCACGCTCAAGGACGTGAAAATACAGGGCAAGTACTACCACGGCAAGGCGCTGCTCAAGCGCGCCGGCGAGCTGATACGCGAGGCCTACTTCGGCGCCGAGACACCCGAGCAGCACGAGTTTGCCATCGACTACATCTGGTACTTGTGGTGCGGCAAGGACTCGCCCGCCTTCGACAAGGACAAGATGACCACCTTCGAGCGCTACTTCATCGCCGACAAGGAGGCCTGGAAGGAGAAAAAGGGCTACTACTACGCCATGCGCGACGACCCCGAGGTGTGCGACCGTATCCTCGACGAGTTTGGCGTGACGGGCAAGTTCCGCCACATCATCAACGGCCACGTGCCCGTCAAGACCATCAAGGGCGAGAACCCCGTCAAGGCCGGCGGCAAGCTCATGGTGATTGACGGCGGCTTCAGCAAGGCCTACCAGCCCGAAACGGGCATCGCCGGCTACACGCTGGTGTATCACTCGCGCGGCTTCCAGCTCGTGCAGCACGAGCCGTTCACCTCCATCACCAAGGCCATCGAGGAGGGGCAGGACATCGTGTCCACCTACCAGCTCGTCGAGATGGCCGACCACCGCATGCTGGTCAAGGACACCGACAAGGGCGAGGAGCTGCGCCAGCAGATTGCCGACCTCAAGCTGCTGCTGCGTGCCTACCGCGACGGCGAAATCAAAGAGAAAGCCTGGCGGCCCATCACCAACAAGCGATAGCAAATTGAAATCGCAAATCGCCGAGACTGCCGCTATCGGTCGCTGAAATAGGACGTTTAGTATATTTTTCTGGCGTTTTTTGCCGGCACGTTAAATTTTTCAGTAATTTTGCAGTCTAAACGACTGAATCAAATTACTAACTCAATAACAAATCATCATTTATGAAAAAGTTACTTTGCTTAGTCTTGAGTGCTGCGATGATTCTTGGAATCGGCAGCTGTGGTATGAACAACACGCAGAAGGGAGCCATCTTCGGAGCTGGCGGCGGAGCCGCCGTGGGTGCCGGTCTGGGCGCCATCTTCGGCAAGGGCAAGGGAGCCGCCATCGGCGCCGCTATCGGCACCGTGGTGGGCGGCACGGCTGGCGTGCTCATCGGCAAGAAGATGGACAAGCAGGCCAAAGAGCTGGCCCAAATCAGCGGTGCGCAGGTCGACACCATCACCGACTCCAACAACCTGAAGGCCATCAAGGTCACCTTCGACGGCGGCATCCTGTTCGCCACCAACAAGAGCGACCTGAACCAGAACGCCAAGAACGCCCTGACCAAGTTCGCTGCCTCGCTGCAGAACAACCCGCAGACCAACGTGCAGATTTACGGCCACACCGACAACACCGGCTCGCTTGAGGTGAACCAGCGCCTGTCGAAGGCCCGCGCCAACTCGGTGCTCAACTACCTGATGAACTCGGGCATTGCCAGCTCGCGCATGGTGAGCGACGGCTACGACTACCAGTTCCCCGTGGCCAGCAACGACACTCCCGAAGGCCGCGCACAGAACCGCCGCGTGGAAATCTACATCAGCGCCAACGAGGACATGATCCAGGCCGCTGAGAACGGCACCCTGCAGTGACCGTGAGCAGCCCCACCGGTGCTGCAACATCGACACACTCACAACAGTAAGAACCAAGCGCCAGGCGCACAAGCGTCGACACGCTTGGTTCTTGCTCTTGCCCTTTTTCAAATATCTATCACACTCATCATCCTTCATTCTCCCATGAAACGACTGTTACTGATTTTCGCCTTGCTTCTCTCGCTGCTCGACGCAGCCGGCGGCGGCACGCAGCACCTGTACCGCGGCCGCAGCACCTACTCGAGCGACATCCTCTACTCCTGGGACGGCCGCCACATCTACCGTGGCCGCAGCACCTACTCGAGCGACATCCTCTACACCTGGGACGGCCGCCACATCTACCGTGGCCGCAGCACCTATTCGAGCGACATCCTGTGCACCTGGGACGGCAAGTACCTGTACAACGGCCGGAGCACCTACTCGAGCGACATCATCTACACCTGGGACGGCCGATACCTGTACGACGGCCGCAGCACCTACTCGAGCGACGTGGTGCTCACCATCAGCAGCGGCCATGTGTACCGTGGCCGCAGCACCTACTCGAGCGATGTGCTCTACACCTACTCGGGCGCCATCCCCATCCCGGTGCTGCTGTTCATGATCAGGTGACCTCCACCATGATTTCCAACCCTTATTCCGAAATTCGATGACAAAAGAACAAACCTATGCGCTCCTTGTGGAGCAAGTGCGCTCGCTCGTGCAGGGCGAAGACGACCCGGTGTCGGTGATGGCCAACGTGGCCGCCGCCATCCACACCACCCTGGGCTTCTGGTGGACCGGATTCTATGTTGTGCGTGGCGACGAGCTGCGCCTGGGGCCGTTTCAAGGCCCGGTGGCGTGCACACGCATCGAGCGCGGGCGCGGCGTGTGCGGCACGGCGCTCGAGCGCGGCAGCACCATCGTGGTGCCCGACGTGGAGCAGTTTCCCGGCCACATCGCGTGCAGCAGCGAGTCGCGCTCCGAGATTGTGGTGCCTCTTCGCGGCAGCGACGGCCGCGTGCTCGCGGTGCTCGACATCGACAGCCGCCAGCTGGCCACCTTCGACGACACCGACCGCCGCCACCTCGAGGCCATAGCCTCCATCGTGGCCCCCGCCATCGAGCCGCCCCGCCAATAAAGCGTTCGAACGCTCGAATGTTCGATTGCTCGAACACTCGAATGCTCGAACACTCGAACGCCCCAAAAAACACCGCCCGGCGAAAAAACATCGCCAAAAATTTGGCCAGTTCAAAAAAAGGCAGTACCTTTGCACTCGCAAATCGGAAATGGCGGGATAGCTCAGTTGGTTAGAGCGTCGGATTCATAACCCGGAGGTCCTGAG
>CAMVDK010000128.1 GCA_947166165.1 uncultured Porphyromonadaceae bacterium | reverse complement strand
TAGCAGGGCACCACGAGATGGTAGATTTATTGAAAGGATTGGTTCTTATAACCCCAACACTAATCCTGCTACAATAAGTTTAAATTTCGAACGTGCACTCTATTGGATCAACGTCGGTGCCCAGCCCACCGACACCGTGCGCAACATCCTCAGCCGCGAAGGTGTGATGCTCATGAAGCATCTGCAGGGTGGCGTCAAGAAGGGTGCATTCGACCAGGCCGAGGCCGAGCGTCGTTTCAACGCCTGGAAGGCCGAGAAGGACGCCAAGCTCGAGAGCTTGCGCAACCAGGTCCGCGACGAGAAGCGCGCCGCCAACAAGAAGGCCCTCGAAGAGGAGACCAAGAAGAACGAGGCTAAGGCAGAGGCCGTGGCCAAGAAGCGCGCCGAGATTGCAGCCGCCAAGGCTGCCGCCGAGGCCGAGGCTATCAAGGCCGCCCAGGAAGCCGCCGAGCAGGCCGCAAAGGCCGAAGAGCCCGCCGCCGAGGCCGAACAGGCTCCCGCCGAGGTTTAATCAACAAGAACAAGTTTAGGTGGGTTCTATAAATTGCAAAAAAGTAATGAATGGTTTTGGCCGCCTTGGGTTGCTTGCTGGCATCTTTTGTCTCAACTGCTTGAACCGTAGCCCGCTACTGCTTCGCGCAGCTTGAGCCAAAACCTGCTCAGCAATCAAGCCCAATTCGGCTCAAGCAATTTATAGAACCCACCTCTAGTTTTCATAATCATTAGCGTTGAATAGCCACCATGTGGCGTTCAGCGCTTTTTTTCGGCACAACCCCGGCAACACATGGACAATCACAACCAACTCGGGCAAGCGGGCGAAAAGGCCGCGCACGACTTCCTGCTCAGCAGAGGATGGATCATACGCGAGCGCAACTGGCGCATGGGGAAACTCGAACTCGACCTTGTGGTCGAGGACCCGCAAAACCGTGTGCTCCACATCGTGGAGGTGAAAACACGCTCCTCCATCGAGCATCACGACCCCATGACGGCCATCACCCTCAAGAAGCAACGCAACCTCATCAACGCCGCCAACGGATATGTGAGTTACTACAAGCTGCAGATGGCGGTTGTCTTCGATGTGGTGATTGTGGAGGGCGACATGAGCACGGGATTCAAAATCCATTATATTCCCAACGCCTTCTACCCGCGCGTGCGCACATTCCGATAGCCGCCCACCCCAACCGGCGGCCTGCCACGGCACTGTGCAGCGTTAAATTCACGTTAAATTGCACGCTGCCGAGCCGCTTGTGGCTCAAAAGCACTAATTTTGCCACTCACACTTAACTACTACACATCAACCCTAAACTGTATATCGCAATGAGCCAATGGTTTGAATGCAAAGTAAAATACGACAAAACGCTTGAGACGGGCGCGGTGAAGACCGTCACCGAACCCTATCTGGTCGACGCCCTCTCGTTCACCGAGGCCGAGGCACGCATCACCGAGGAGATGCAGCCCTTCATCTCGGGCGAGTTCACCGTGAGTGCCGTCAGGCGCGTGAACCTGACCGACATCTTCTACAACGAAGGCGGCGACCGGTGGTACAAGGTGAAGACCAACTTCATCACCATCGACGAGAAGACGGCCGTCGAGAAGAAGACAGCCTCGTTCCAGCTTGTGCAGGCCAGCGACTTCGAGCAGGCGCTGCATGTGTTCATGGACGGCATGAAGGACAGCATGGCCGACTTCGAAATCGCCTCCATCACCGAAACGATGCTTATGGACGTGTATGGCGCCAACCTGAGCGAGACGCTCGCCGACAAGGCCGCCAAGCAACCGAAAGCCGACACCGAATGACCCCCATAGCACAGAATATCGCCGCCATCAAGGCGCAGCTGCCCGCCGGCGTTGAGCTGGTGGCCGTGTCGAAGTTCCATCCCGTGGAGGCACTGATGGAAGCCTACGATGCCGGCCAGCGCATCTTCGGCGAGAACCGCGCGCAGGAGCTTGCCGCCAAGGCTCCGCAGATGCCCGCCGACGTGCAGTGGCACTTCATCGGCCACTTGCAGACCAACAAGGTGCGCCTCGCCGTGCAGCACGCCACCATGATTCAGAGTGTGGACTCGGCACGCCTGCTCGCGCTCATCAGCAAGGAGGCCGTCAAACTGGGCCGCACCGTCGACGTGCTGCTGCAGCTCCATGTGGCGCAAGAGGAAGCCAAGACGGGCTTCAGCGTCGAGGAACTGCTGGCAGCGCTCACCGTCGAGGAGCTGCAGGGCCTGCCCGGCGTGCGAATCCGCGGCATGATGGCCATGGCATCGCTCACCGACGACCGGCAGCAGATTGCCCGCGAGTTTGCCCTGGTGAAGAGCACCTTCGATCTGGTGCGCGAGGAGTTTTTCGCCGACGAGCCTGCGTTCGACACCCTGAGCATGGGCATGAGCGACGACTGGCCCATCGCCGTGGAGCATGGCAGCACTCACGTGCGCATCGGCACCGCCATCTTCGGTCCCAGGCAATACTGACAAGTAGCAACCCCAACAACAAAACCGCGGGTCCACCGGCCGCCCTACTCGAGGGGCAATCGCTGGTGGACCCGCGGTTATCTGTGTTATCGCCTACCGTGTGTCACTTGATGGGGATGTCGGTGTTCACGTTCTTGCAGCCGGCTACGGCATAGTAGAACAAGTACACCAGGCCAAGCAGCGGCACGATGTAGCTGATCATGTAACCGGCACTGCTGTCGGCGATGAGGTTCTGGACGAACGGCAGCACGCCACCACCCACGACCATCATCATGAAGATGCCGCTGGCGGCAGCCGTGTACTTGCCCAGCCCCTCGGTGGCCATGTTGAAGATGCTGGTCCACATCACCGAGGTGCACAAGCCGCACAGCACGAGCAGCATGGCGCTCAGGGGCACGGTGGCCATCTCGAATCCGGTGCCGGTGAACACGGGCATGGAAACGGTGTTGGTCTTATCCGAGAACATGGCGCCCAGAATGAGCAGCACACCCACCACGGTCACCACCATGGTCATCGTCTTGCTCGACACCTTGCTGGCGATGGCGCTGCCGATGATGCGGCCCGCGAGCATGAGCAGCCAGTAGGTGCCCGCCACAAAGCCGCCGATGAGGGCAGCGTTGGCCAGCAGGCCTGCGCCCTTGTCGGTGGTGTCGCTGATGTAGAAGTTCAGCGTGCCGGGGATGCCCACCTCGATACCCACGTAGATGAAGATGCCGATGGCACCCAGCACAAAGTGGCGGAACGCCCAGGGCGAGTGCTCGAACTTGGTGTCGGCGGTCACCTTGCCCAGCTCCGGCTCGCGGATGGGAACCAGAGCGAGCACAATAAAGGCGAGTGCAAACACGGCCATGGCGATGTAGAGCACCAAGTTGATGTCGGCAAAGTCGGTCTCCTTGGTCACCTGGCCGATGAGCGAACCCACAAGCATGGGAGTGAGCGTGGCGGCCAGCGAGTTGAACGTGCCACCAATCATGTTGAGCTGGTTGCCGCGGTTGCCACCGCCGCCAATCAGGTTGAGCATCGGGTTCACCACCGTGTTGAGCAGGCACACCGACACGCCCGAGATGAACGCGCCAAGCAGATAGATCACGTTGTCGCTGTAACCCTCAAAGGCCTCAAGGCCCGAGATGAACTGCACCATCACGCCAATCAGACCCAAGCCTACACCAATCATGGCCGTCTTCTTGTAGCCGGCCTTGACAAGCATCTTGCCGGCAGGGATGCCCATGACCAAGTAGGCCAGGAAGTTCATCAGGTTGCCCAGCATGGCCAGGGCGTTGGAACCGCCCACCTCGGGGTCGTTTTTCATCACCACACCGATGGGCGCGGCCAGGTTGGTCACAAATGCAATCATTGCATACAGGAACATCATCGTCACTATGGCAATGATGCTTCCATTCGATTTTGTTTGAGTTTTCGACATGTCGTTAAAATATTTATTTTGTTAGTCTTTTCCCATTTCAAGTCGCAAAATTACAAAATAATTGCCAATAAGCAATGGCCAATGGGCAATTAGCAGCGAATCCACTGAGAAAAACGCCACACTGAGCAGCCTTGGCAAACGAACGCCGCTCCCCTGCCCCGGCCTGTCAGAACACGCGCTGGTAGACCACAGCGTCCACATAGCCGCGGCCGCGCTTCACCCAGCTGCGCAGCGTGCCGCCGGCCTGCCAGCCGTGGCGGTCGAACAGGTGCAGGCACACCGCATTGTCGGCCATGACAATCACGTAGAGCTGACGAAGGCCCAGGTGGTCGCGCGCATAGGCGCTCACCAGCTCAAGCATGTCGCCGGCATAGCCGTGGCTGCGGTGCTCGGGTGCCACGAGCAGGCCCAGTTCGGCGCGGTTGTTGACCGGGTCGAAGTGGAAAAGGTCGACCGTGCCCACCGCCTCGCCGGTCACGGTGTCCACGGCCATGAGCCGCAGCTCATGGCTCTGGTAGATGTCGCCAGTGTATTCCTCGAGATATTTCCACAGCATCTGCCGTGAATAGGGCGTGAGCGTGCCCGAAGCCGTCCACACGCGCGGGTCGTTCTCCCACCGGTAAAGCAGGTCGAGGTCGGTGGGCTCGAGCGCGCGCAGCACCACGCGGCCATTGCAAAGCGTTGGTTCGCTCATGACTGCTTCATCTTGGGTGAAATCACGATGCCGTTACGGCACGAATAGATGTGGAACTCACGGCCCTGCCGGCTCTCGCGCGCTATGGTGTCGATGATTTGGCCATAGGTGAACTTGGAGTCGTCGAGCAGCACATGGCACGGCCCCTCGGCAGGGATGCTTGTCTTGTAGTGGTTGTGGCCTGTGGCCAGCGACACGGCCACGGTGTTGTCGCTCAAGATGACCCACGGCTTGCTGCCGCCGGCACGCTTGCCGCGCAACGCGCGCAGTGGCCGCAGCACCACACGCTTGGCCATCGCCATGCCGGCCCTCACCGCCACACCGAGCTTGATGACCGGATACAGCAGCCAGCTCATGCGCGGAAAGTGCTTGCGGTAGAAGATGAGCATCGCCTCGTAGAACACACGCACGTAGCGCATCGAGTCCTTCTTCGTACTCTCGCCCTTGTAGTGAATCATGGTGGTGGGCACATACCAGTTCTCGCCTCCGGCAAGCACCAGGCGGTAGCTTAAATCGATGTCCTCGCCATACATGAAGAAGTCCTCGTCGAGCCCACCCACCTGCTGGAGCAGGCCGGTGCGGCAGAACATGAACGCCCCCGACAGCACATCGACCTTGTGCGGCTCGTGCTCGTCGAGGTAGCGAAGGTGATACTTTGCGAACCAGCGCGAGCGCGGAAAGAGCGCCGACAACCCGAAGATTTTGCAGAACGACACCCACGGTGTGGTGAACGCCCGCTTGCTCTCGGGCAGGAACACGCCGTTGCCGTCGAGCATGTGCGCCCCGATGGCCGAGCATCGCTCGTGCGAGCGCATCCATGCCATGCAGTCGTCAATCACGCGCTTGCAGACGATGGTGTCGGGGTTCAAAATCAGCGTGTACTCGCCGCGGGCCATGCGGATGCCGATGTTGTTGGCGCGAGCAAAGCCCACATTCTCGCGGTTCTCCACATACACGCATTCCGGCAGCCGCTCGCGCACAAACTCCAGCGAGCCGTCGCCCGAAGCATTGTCGATCACAATCACCTCGGCCTTCAGCCCCTCCACAGCCTCCATCACCGAGCGCAGCGTCTGCTCCAAGAAGTAGCGCACGCGGTAGTTAACAATCACAACAGTCAAATCCATACCACTACGGATGCCAATGATTTGTGTTACAGTCACGGCCACGTCGGGCGGCATTATTCAATGCCGGACTAGGCTCAAAGCCAAGCGCCCCGGCCACAATCAGGCAAGGGCAATCCCGACGGCCCCTTATTTTTATATAACGAACAAGCGCCCGCAATATTTTGGCAGCCCGGAATGAATGTGCGGTCAAGTGGCGGGCGCATCCCCACCTGGCAGCGACGATGAATAATGCGCCCAATCAACATCCATGAAACGCCTCAGCGGCAAAACATCCATCAAACAACCTCCAAAGCCCCCGCAAAACCACGCCCTGGAACAAAAAAATCGCCCTACCGCAATGCCCATTAAGCATAAATTTGTAACTTTGCGCCAAATTTCAAAAAAGCGCATGCAACCACGCCCTTGCAATGCCGCTGGTTCCGTAGCTCAGTTGGATAGAGCAACAGCCTTCTAAGCTGTGGGTCTTGGGTTCGAGCCCCAACGGAATCACAACTGATAATCAAATAGTTAGGAGATTTAACAGAGAAGTACTCTGTTAAATCTCCTAAATTCTTTGCGCACTCTGCGCACTTTTTGTGTACCTTTTTGAACCGATTTGGGAACAATTCCCACCGAGATTATTAAGCTGTTTGTATAGGTGGGTTCTATAAATTGCAAAAAAAGTAATGAATGGTTTTGGCCGCCTTGGGTTGCTTACTGGCATCTTTTGTCTCAACTGCTTGAACCGTAGCCCGCTACTGCTTCGCGCAGCTTGAGCCAAAACCTGCTCAGCAATCAAGCCCAATTCGGCTCAAGCAATTTATAGAACCCACCTATTGAATATGGCAGCACTGAATATCCGGCTTAAGGTCGAACGAAAAGACGGAACGTGCCACTGTGAGAATCCGCATCGCTCACCAGGGCAGGGATTGCCATGCCGGAGATTTCACCTCATTTTGTGCTGCGAATGAAATCAGACAATTTGTTCTATAATCACTCACTGGCACGGCAGGCAAAAACTTGGCTTGCGACTTATAAATGATGCTAAATTATGTATTTATAGTTTAAATATCTTCGTTTTGGTTTTGCAGAGCCACTTGTTTTCTGTAACTTTGTACGATTTAAGGCAACGTATCCGCTATTCAGCGGCGGGTGCGGGAGTCAGCCATTTGGGCATCAAGCATTAAGCGTCGTTGACCCATGACAAGGCATAGCGACTCGTCCGCGTCCCACTGCCCCACCCCCGTGGGGCTGCACGCCGCCCGAACATGCCGCGCCTTGATCGCCGCCCGCGTCTGGCCATCCGCCATGGCTCCGGCAGGCTGCCCCTAAAGCATATAATAAAAACAACATAAATGATAAGTAAATGGAATTACTTACCTTTGACACCCGAAGAACAGAAGACAGCCGAGCAGTTGGCCGCACTCTACCCCAACTGCCCGTCTATCGCGCGGCTGCTGGTGCTGCGGGGGCTGAAGACTGCCGACGATGTACAGGCTTTCTTCAGTCCGTCGCTCAGCCAAATGCCCGATCCATTCCTGATGAAGGACATGGACCGTGCCGTGGCGCGGCTCAACCGGGCGTTAGGGGCAAAAGAACGCATCATGGTCTACGGCGACTACGACGTAGACGGCACGACAGCCGTGGCACTGGTCTACCGCTATCTGCAGAACTTCTACTCCAACATGATTTACTACATCCCCACTCGCGACGACGAGGGCTACGGCATCTCGATGCAGAGCATCGACTATGCCGCGAGCCAGGGGGTGTCGCTGATCATCGTGCTTGACTGCGGCATCAAGGCCATCGACGAAATCGCCGCGGCACGCGAGCGTGGCATCGACTTCATAGTCTGCGACCACCATGTGCCCGACGACGAGCTGCCCCCGGCGGCAGCCATCCTCAACCCGAAGCAGGTCGACGACCATTACCCCTACAAGGGGCTGTCGGGCTGCGGTGTGGGCTACAAATTCATGCAGGCGTTTGCGCGCAGCAACGGGTTCACCAACCTCTACGAGCTCGAGTGCATGCTCGACCTGGTGGCCGTGAGCATCGCGGCCGACATCGTGCCGCTCACCGGCGAGAACCGCGTGATGGCCTTCTACGGACTGCGGCGGCTCAACAACAACCCCAACGTGGGGCTCAAGAGCATCATCAAGCAATGCGGACTCACCGGCAAGGACCTGGGCATTGGCGACATCATCTTCAAAATAGGCCCGCGCATCAACGCGTCGGGACGCATGGAGTCGGGACAGGAGTCGGTGGAACTGCTCGTGACGCGCAACCCCGTCGAGGCGGCCGAAATCAGCAAGCGCATCGACCAGTACAACAAGAACCGCAAGGAACTCGACCGCCAGATCACCATCGAGGCCAACCAAATCATCGAGCAGCACGCCCAGTCGCTCGAGGGCAAGAAGCCCATCGTAATCTACGACCGCTCGTGGCACAAGGGCATCATCGGCATCGTGGCCTCGCGACTGGCAGAGCTGTACTTCCGCCCGTCGGTCGTGCTCACCTACAGCAACGGGCTGGCCACCGGCTCGTCGCGTTCGGTGAAGGGGTTCGACATCTACAGCGCCGTGAAATCGTGCCGCGACCTGCTCGAGAACTTTGGCGGACACACCAACGCCGTGGGCCTGTCGCTGCGCGAGGAGAACATTCCCGAGTTCAGGCGGCGGCTTACGGAGTATGTGGAGCGCCACATCGACGACGAGCAGGTGACGCCCGCCATCGACATTGACTGCGAAATCGGCTTTGGCGACATCAACCGCGAGTTCCTGCGGCGGCTGCGCTACTTCAACCCCTTCGGCCCCGAGAACCCTAAGCCGGTGTTCCTCACCCGTGGCGTGGTCGACGCCGGCACGAGCAAACTCGTGGGGCGGACCCTGGAGCACGTCAAGCTCGAAATCGTCGACGGCAAGAGCAACCGCATCATCAACGGCATCGCCTTCGGCATGGCGCACTGCTTTGAGCACATCAAGCAGGGCAAGCCTTTCGACATTTGCTACACCATCGAGGAGAGCCGCCGCAGAGGCAGCTCGTCGATCCAGCTCATGGTGAAGGGCATCGCCATTCACAACGACTGACGCTTGCACCACCAGCGTCCTTGATTCCCCGTTTACGCGACTATAGCATCCGTTTTTTCCCAACTCATCAATTCATTGAAATTGGACCTCATCATCGTCACCGGCGGCATTGGCAGCGGCAAGAGTGTGGTAGCGCGACTGCTCGCCACCATGGGCTATAGCACCTACGACTGCGACACCCGCGCCCGCCAGCTCATGACCCGGTCGCCGCAGCTCCGCCAGCAGCTCACCGCACTGCTTGGCGACGACATCTACGCTCCCGGCAGCGGTGAGCTGCTCCGCAGCGTGGTGGCGCAGCGCATCTTCG
>CAMVDK010000127.1 GCA_947166165.1 uncultured Porphyromonadaceae bacterium | reverse complement strand
AGCCGGTGGCTATCGAGAACCTCACGTTCACGATGCCCGCCGCCAACGTGACCATCAACGCCACCTTCCAGCCACTTCCTGTGGTGCTCGACGGCGTGGCATTTGCCAGCAACGTCTACGCCTCGTGGTATGGCAATGCCGACCTGGCGCTGCCCGAGGGCGTGACTGCCTATGTGGTGACTGGCATCGAGGACGACGCCACCGTGATTGAGCCGGTCGGCTACATTCCTGCCGGTGTGGGTGTGCTGCTCTACAGCACCACTCCCGCCGAGGCCGTGAGCGCCATGCCTTACACCGGCGAGACAGCCACTGTGACCAGCATGCTGCAAGGCGGACTGGAGGAGATGGCCATCACCGACGGCTATGTGCTCTATGGCGACGAATTTGTGCGCACGCTGGGAGGCACGTTGGCCGCCCACCGCTGCTACCTGCCCATGCCCGCCGGCGCCGCTGGCGCCCCGCGCCTGCGCATCGTGGGGAACGGCGAGGTGGTGACCGCCATTGCCGACATCGACGCCGCCCGCAGCGGCAAGGTGACCTACGTCGACCCGATGGGCCGCGTGAGCGACAAGCCCTTCCAGGGCATCAACATCGTGATTGACGGCAACAAGGTCAGCAAGATGGTGAAGTAAACCCCTTCGGGGCTTTGGAAATCCCTCCACGGGAGGGAGCCTGAGCCAGCAAAATTTCGAGCCGCGTCCAGCCCTGGGCGCGGCTCGATTTTAGCGCACCCCAGCAGCAATCACCGGCCAGCGTCTTGATGACTGCCCATTGTCGTCAGCCCACCACGCGGCGGAATTCTGTTCCATTTTGCTTGTGGGTGTTGCAGGAATGCAGAATTATTGCTATTTTTGCAGTCCAAAAAGGAAAAGAAGATGAACGAAGAAGACCAGAACCGCTTGTCGCGCTATGGCTATTGCATGATTGATGCCGATGCGCGGGCCATTGCCACCGTGCAGCACCTCCCGCCCAACTGCTTGGTGATAGCCCTGTTTGCAGTCGGCGAGGCGGATATGGAGCTGAACATGGAGCGCCTGCAGGTGGCGCAAGGCATGTGTGCGGGCTATTCGTCGCTGTCGCAGCTGCGTGTGCTGCGCGTGAGCGCCGACTTCAGGGTGCGCTTCCTGCTGCTCAACTATGAGCTGGTGCTTGCCACGAGCGAGGGCATTGAGACCACGATGCTGCAGCGCATGCTCGAGTCGCCCACGCTCAAGGTGACCGATGCTCACTTGTGGGCGATGCTGTGCTCGATGTTCGACGCGCTGGAGTCGTATTTGTCGGCGGCGTCGATAACGGTCGATGTGCAGGTGAGCGGGGCCATTGTGCGCAGCGTGATGGTGGTGCTGTCGCAGCTGGCGGCGCAAGGGCCGGCAGGCGGGGCCAAGCGACGGCCGTTCACGATGGCCGACACCTATTTCCGGCGCTTTGTGCAGCTGGTGAGCGAGCATGTGAAGCAGGAGCATGAGGTGGGATTCTATGCCGACCGGCTCCACATCACGCCCAAGTACCTGAGCGAGATATGCAAGCAGAAGACCAGCCACAAGGCCAAGGAAATCATCTCGCAGATGTTGCTCCGCAGCATCAAGCGCGACCTGCTGATGAGCGGCAAGTCGATGAAGAGCATGGCTTCGGAGTATGGCTTTGCCGACCAGTCGAGCATGGGGAAGTTTTTCCGCAAGATGACCGGTCTGTCGCCGCTGCACTACAAGCAGCACGAGGCCGCCCGAACCCCCTCGCCCGCCGATCGTTGAATCCGCCGGTCGCCGCTCCGGCCGTCGTTGGTGCCCACCTTTGTCCAGAAATGTGATTTCAGCCCCATTTTTTTGCCCGGAAATGTGATTTTTTGCGTATATTTGCAGCCGAAAATGTGATTCACAGATATGCAACTGCTTAAAAGAAAGATAGATAGCTATCTCTTTGAATGGAAGAGCAATCCACGGAGGAAACCCTTGATTGTGAAAGGTGCCCGTCAAGTGGGGAAAACCGAATCCATCCGGGCATTCGGCATGGCCAACTATGAGTCGGTCATTGAGATTAACTTTGTGCTTCAGAAGAAGTTCAGGACGATATTCGACAATGGCTGTGAGGTGGAGACAATCATCAAAAACATCTCTCTGCTGGAGCCGTCGTGGCGCTTTGTCCCGCACAAGACATTGCTCTTTTTTGATGAGCTGCAGAAGTGTCCTGATTGCGCCACCTCGCTCAAATCGTTCTGCCAGGACGGGCGTTTCGATGTGATCTGTTCCGGCTCGTTGATGGGAATCTATTATGAGGAAATTGAGTCGAATGCCGTAGGCTACAAAGAAGACTACGAGATGCATTCGATGGACTTTGAGGAGTTCCTCTGGGCGAAGGGCTACCAGCCCAGCCAGGTCGAAGACCTTTACCAGCACATGACGGCATTGCAGCCATTCTCGCCACTTGAATTAGAAACGATGACCGGTGTGTTTCGCGAATACATGAGCCTCGGCGGGATGCCCGAGGTGGTGAAGATGTTTATCGACAATGGGCATTTTGGAGGAACACTGAAGCTCCAGCGGCAGTTGCTGAAAGACTACGAGGAGGATATCACCAAATATGCCAAGGAAACCGACAAGGCAAAGATTCTCGCCGTATATAGCCACATTTCCACCTTTCTGGCAAAAGAGAACAAGAAATACCAAATCACTAAGGTGGCCAAAGGTGCACGAAACAGGGAGTATATAGGTGCCGTGGAGTGGCTGAAAGAGGCGGGTGTGGTCAACGTGTGCTATTGCTTGAGCAACGTGGAGCTCCCGTTGAAAGGTAATTACGCCCCCGATTATTATAAGATTTATTATCACGACACGGGCTTGTTGATTGCCTCGCTCGACGAAGAAGCGCAGGAAGACCTGCGTGCCAACAAGAACTTTGGAACCTACAAGGGGGCCATATATGAGAACGTGGTTGGCGAGATGCTCCGCAAGTCGGGTTACGACCAGCTGTATTTCTACAAGCATGATAATCCAGCTCTGGAAATGGACTTTTTCTTGCGCGACGCCGCTTCTCTTGTGCCGGTGGAGGTGAAGGCCAGGGATGGCGCCACCACTTCGCTCATCAATCTCATCAACTGGGACTCTTATCCCGATGTGAAATACGGCATCAAGCTGGGGTATAAGAATATAGGATGGAACGGGAAGTTCTACACATTCCCTTACTTCCTTGCATTTTTATTGAAGCGTTTTCTCATGCGGCGGAAGTGATTTTCCGGCAAGAAAACCTCCTTTCGGCCTCCCGTGTTTGCATATTTCCAAAAAAAATTATAATTTTGTGCCGATAACTGGGGCGTGGAATGATTTGCCTTTTCTTAATGAAATCAAAACATTGCCACATACCTGGCTGTGCTTAGCTTTATTTTTCCTTCTTGGAAACATCAACGATATGAAACATAGGTTTTTATTGCTATCATTGTGTTTGTTGCTCGGTGCTGCAATGATATCTGGCAATGCGTTGCCGCCCGCTCCGCAGTTGGCAGCACAATTTGTTTTCGGCGACGTGAATGGCGATGGTGTGGTCGATGTCGACGACCTGAACGTGGTCATCAACATCATGGTCAAGAAGGCCGCCGACATCCCCGAGGCCGACGTGAACGGCGACGGTGTGACCGACATCGACGACCTGAACATCATCATCAACATCATCGTGAAGAAATACAACCCCGACCCGCTGCTGGTGGGCGACGTGAACGGCGATGGTGTGGTCGACATCGACGACTTGAACGTCATCAACAACATCATGCTCAAGAAGGCCGACTACACCCCCGCGGCCGACGTGAATGGCGATGGCGTGGTGGATATCGACGACCTGAACACGGTTGTCAATATCATGCTGCATAAGTACGACCCCACCTCGACGGAGATATGTCTGGTGGTGTGGCACAAGGACGGCACCCGCTTGCTCTTCGGCCTGTCCGAGAGGCCGAAAATCACCTATCAAGGCCACAAGGTGCTTATCAAGGGCTCCACGACGCTCGAATGCGATTTCACCGCCATCAAGAAGATGATGTTCCAACCCGTGGCCCGGGCTGCGGTGAGCGCCGTGGCACCGATGGTTGGCAACCGCACCACGCTCGTCTATCTGCCCGATGGCAACGACCTGAGCATCAGCCTGCTTGCCGACGATGGGGCGATGCTCTATCATTTCGAAGCCAGCGGCTGCGTGCCGGCGGTGATCCCGATTGGCGACTGCACGGCCACTACGCGCACGTTAATAGTGAATGGTATAACCTATAGAATAAGCAAGCAATGAGACGGTTCCTCTTTTGTTTTTCGCTTCTGCTGTGTGTATGCCTGGCACCGGTAAGCGCGTTTGCCGCCGACGACGAACGCCCGCACACGGTGCGACTGTTTCTCAACGACGGCGAGCGACTCGACTTCAGCAGTGCCGAGGTCGACAGCATCACCATGACTCCCGAGGCGCATTGCATCTGGATGGCCGGCACGTGCACGAGAATCGCCATCGAGCGCATCGACAGCATCTGGTACATCACCCCCACACTGCGTCTCTCCACCGCCAGCCTCGACTTCGGCACGGTGGCCGTGGGCAACGCCAAGACCGTCGCCGTCACTCTGACCAACACTGGCGACTACCCCGAGACCTACATCGTGCTCGCCGACGGCGTGTTCTCCGCCAGCCAGTCGGCGATGGAGAGCACGGTCAACGCTGGCATGTCGCATGGCATAGAACTGTCGTTCGCCCCGGGCGAGGTGAAGAGCTACAGCAGTGCGATGATTCTCCTGTCGAGTGCCTTCGACGGCGGGCAGTTGCGCCTGCCGCTCACCGGCGAGGGCATCGACCCCGACAGCCTGGACGCCGATGTCGTGCTGCCGCCCGATGAATTCGATTTCGACGTGGTGCTCGACGAGGGCGTGGCGCTCAACGACCTGAGTGGGTTCAAAATCGTCAACGCCTATGGCGAGTTCCCGGTGCATCTGCCCCCGAATGCCGCCGCCGTGCGAAAGGTGCGGCGTGCCGCCGGCAACTTCAACATGTTCACCACCCCGGGCATGTCGTCGCCCAACGGCTTGCAGTTCCATGCCCTCACCGATGGCCAGGACAACCCTTACCTGTTCACCTTCTCGCGGCCTGGCCAGCGGCCCGAGATGTCGGTCCGCGAGACCGCCATCAGCCTGCTGATGATGTGTCCCATGCTGTTCACCTCCGACGAGGCGGAATACCGCAACACCGTGGCACTCATCGAAAGCCTCGACGAGTTCGACAACTTTGTGGCGCAAGTGGCGCAAATCTATTACGACGCGCAACGGCGTAAAATATGCCCCGACTACTCCTCGGTCAATGTTCAGCCCATCGTCAACGCATTGTACAACCTCGTCAAAGACTCTCACGACATGACCTTCTCGGGGGTGTCGCTCACCCATCTGAAAGTGACGCCCGTGGCGGCCTCGTTCCGTGTGCACAACGACTTCAGGCGGTCGCTCACTTTCTACCCCAGCAGGGTGAAAATGGGCGAGAACAACCTGGTGGTCACCGAGCGCGAGGATGCCACACCCAAGTTGTTCGACCAAATCGATGAGATGCTCAACACCTATCGCGACGCCATCAACGGTGCCGGCGAGGACGCTACGGCCATTTTGAGTTACTTCGACCAGGAAGACATAGAGTTCTACGAAGACTTGAAAGACTGGGTGCAGGAAATAGAACGGCAACTCAGTTCCGACCCTGATTTGGCGGGCATTGTCAACATGAGAGTGCCCTACACACTCAACGCTGCGAGTGCCGACTATTTTGATATCGTGGCAGGGTCGTTATGGGGCGAAAGGCAGTCGGTGTTTGAAAAAGAAAGCGAGTGGATCAATGTGGAGTTCAAGGACTACGATAAGATTTTCCTCGACGTCTACGGACTGGGCAATCCCGGCAGCGTGAAGTGGAGCGACTACTCTGGTTGGGATCGCTTCAATTTGCTCATGTCGCTCATGTGGACTGCATACTCCGATGTGGTGAAACCCTTCTGCGAAATCATTACAGGATATAAGAGCGCACAGAATGCAAGCATCGAGAGCCCGACATCCAACTTCAACTTCGACCTGCGCTATGGCGCCCGCAAATGGCCTGAGGTGGCCTTGGTGATGAAACTCGGCTCGGCCTTTGCGAGTAAATCGTCGAATATGACGCAACTGGTGTCGAATTTCAATAAAGGCGACTACAAGGCCATCTTCAAGCAACTCGGATTGTTCGCCTGGAATGAGATGACCAAGCTGCCCGGCGAGAATCCCGACGACAAGCGAACCTATCTGAATCTCTTCTACAACATCGGCAAGAAATACACCGGCAAAAGCGCCACCAGCGCCGCATTCCGAAAGGCGCTCAAAGACAATGCTAATGCGTTTCTGCAGGAATACAATTTCATCATGCGCTGGATTGATGTCGCGGAGAATACCGTCGACTTCATCGGCGGCGTGCAGGCTTGGCACGACTCGAAAATCAAGGAGACTTTCGTCATCGACCGTTATGCCGAGCCATATATCCACGTCATCAAACCCGAAAGCCGCCTGAACGACATCAACCAGACTGTTCACTTCGAGTGGGAGACCTTCAAGGCGAGCACCTATGGCTCCTTGTATTCCTACGACCTGGAGCTGACCGTGGAATCGCCCACCCAGCTCACCCACACCCAGGTGTTGACCAATATGAGTGCCACCAGCTGCGACTACGACCTGCGCCAGCTGAGCATGCCGGGCGACACCAAGCGCGTGCTGTTCCGAATCATTGCCCATCACCCCGAGAATAGCAACGTGGTCTACGCGTTCACCGACTACATCACGCTCTACGACCGCTTCGCTGCCCACATCCCGGTGTTCTACGACCTGGGACTGCCGTCGGGCACGCTGTGGTCGTCGGTCAACCTCGGCGCCACGCAGTCAACCGACTACGGCAACTACTATGCCTGGGGCGAACTCAGCGGTTACGACGAGGGGAAGATGACCTTCTCCTGGGGCAACTACGCTCATGCCAAGGGCGCGCCGAACAAACTCACCAAATATTGCACCAAGGCCGTGTATGGCAACAACGGCTTCACCGACGGGCGCACGCAGCTCTTGCCCTCCGACGACCTGCCTTGCCAACACTACGGCTACCACTACGCCATCCCCACCAAGGCCGACTGGGAAGAACTCATCCAGCACTGCCGGTGGGTGATGATGGACAATGGCGCGGCCTACGTGCGCGGCCCCAATGGCCAGGTGATTTGGCTGCCCATGGCTGGTTACCGCCAGGGAGAGTCGCGCCACGATGCCGGAAAGGCGGGCTACTACTGGTCGTCGACGCTCGACGCCAATAGCCCCGACGACGCCTGGTTTGTGTACTTCGGCTACATGGGGAAACCCAGCCAGATGGACTACTACCGCTCCATCGGCCGGAGCATCCGCCCGGTGATGCACCGCGTCGACACTTCGGTGTCGCCGCATTCGCCACAGCCGGCCGAACCCGGTGACGGCCAATCGGTGGAATGTATGGGCGAAGGCGGGCTGACGGTGAAAACCGTCTGCCGCTCGGCTGCAAAGTAGAGCCGTCATATATGGCGGCTCGATGACCGAATCCAACTGAATATATATTAACTAAAAACAGACATAACTATGAAACGAAGCATTTTTTCTGTCCTGGCATGCATCCTCGCAGTGGCAGCCTGGGCGCAGAACATCGCCGTGGTGAGTCCAGGTAACGAAACCAAGCTTTACCGCACCCTGGGCGAGGCCATCTATGGCGCCAAAGACGGCAGCGTGATTTACCTGCCTGGCGGCGGGTTCACCATCCCCGACACGGTGAAAATCAACAAACGCCTCACCATCATGGGCGTGAGCCACCGTGGCACGGTCGACAACGCCGACGGAGCCACCATCATCAGCGGAAACCTGTTCTTTGAGGAAGGGTCCAGCAGCAGCGCGCTCATGGGCGTGTATCTCACGGGGAACTTGAACATCGGCAGTGACGGTTCGGCAGTAAGGGACTTCGTCCTGCGCTATTGCAACGTCAACTCAGTGAAGGTGAACAACAGTCTGTGTACCGACATCACCGTCAACCAGAATTATATTAGAAAGTATTCACAATTTGGCAATTCAAACCCAAAGATTACTAATAACATACTTGGTCCTTTGTCTTACATCGTAGGAGGCGATATTTCGAATAACATTTTTACAGATAAGACATATAGCTCTGGTAGTTTGTTCTTTAGAATTGCTGACTCATCAATCACAAATAACATCATTGTCTACGGTGGTTCATACGGCATTGTTGAATATTGTGAAACCTTGTTCACCTCAAGAAACATGCTTTTTGGCGAATGGGGTGACGAATGCATCAACTTGCCCGATGGTACGACATGGGACGATGTATTCAAGGATCCCAACCCTGGTGTGAGCATCCGCTCGAACTTCGAGTTTGAGGACGCCTACAAGAAGTACTCCGACGTGGGCATCTATGGTGGTACCGGCTTCAACGACGACCAGTTGGCACCCATTCCGCGCATTGTGTCGAAAAAGGTGGCCGAGCGCACCGACGGCTCCGGCAAACTGAAAATCGAAGTCACCGTCAAGGCCAACTAACTTGGCGAAAAAAGTAGACTTCAAGAGCAAATGTAAATAATAGACTATAAGAACAAAAGCAGATTATAGACCATAAGAACAAAATGTATCATAGATAAAATATGAATCTTATGTTCTGTTAGTCTAAAAACTCAGAATATCGAATTCTCATGTTCTTTTAGTCTAAAAACTCAGAATATCGAATTCTCATGTTCTTTTAGTCTGAAATGTCAATGATTTGCGCAATGAAACGGATAATTTTCCACTTCGTGGCTGCGTGCATCGCCGTGCTGCTCACGTCGGGTGGCGCCCGTGCGCAGAGCGGGTTGCAGTATTGGATCGACGACTTCGCCAACGCCAAACTCATCACCACGCCGTCGGCAGCAGGGCAACTCAAGGCCACGCTCAACGTCGACAACCTGTCGCTGGGCGTGCACACCATCTATATGCGCGCGGTGTCGTCCGACGGCACCTACAGCCCCGTGACGCAGGCCGCCTTCGTGAAGGTGGTCAGTGGCGACGGCATGGGCTTCGAGTACTGGTTCGACGACGACCTGAATTCGCT
>CAMVDK010000126.1 GCA_947166165.1 uncultured Porphyromonadaceae bacterium | reverse complement strand
AGTGACCCCAATCGCGCTCCGCCGCGCGCTTTTTCAACCCACCTCCAAAGCAAAGAATCCCATTGGCTCAACGGGGAGCCAATGGGATTTTTTGGGTTTTTCTAGATTTTCTAGAAGTTCTAGATCATCTAGTTGAACTAGAGAAACTAGTTGAACTAGAATAACTGGTCAATCTTCCGCTTTGCTCAGGGGTTGAGGATGCGGTTGATGATGAGGTTGACGTCGTCGATGTCGATGGCGCTGTCGCCGTTGATGTCGCCGGAGCCTTTGAACTCAACGCCGGGGTTGAGGCCGAGGATGCGGTTGATGATGAGGTTGACGTCGTCGATGTCGATGACTCCGTCGCCGTTGACGTCGCCGGGGGTGTACTCGGACTGGGGAGCGGTGCCGTAGTAGTTGCCGTTGACGCTCACGTCGGTGATGGTGATGGGGCCGAGGAAGGGGATGTTGATGGTGACGTTGATGTCGAAGTGGGCCTGCGCGGTGAGTTCGTAGTCGTTGAAGCGGGCGTCGAAGGTGAGCGGGAAGGTCTTGTCGAGAATGGTCTGCGCGAAGGCCTGTGCGAAGTCGGGAATCATGCTCTCCACGCCGATGAGGTCGCCCACGCGCAGGGTCTTCTCGCCGTGCACGTTGATGTAGCCTTCGTCGTCGGGTGTGCCGGTGAGGTTGCTGTAGGTCATGGGCGGCAGGCCCATTTCTTGGCCAGCGATGTTGAACCGCAACTGGGTCATGGTGGCGGTGTAGGTGCCGTCGTCGTTCTGGACCATGTTGACCACGACGTTGTCCTGGCTCACTTGTCCGTTGCCGTCGTCGATGGTCATTGTGCCGGTGTACTCGGTGGCTGTGGCGCTCAGCGCGAGAAGCGCGAGCAGCAGTGCAAAAATGGTTGATTTGTTCATGTTGATAAATGGTTTGAGGTTGAATAAAAAAGCCTCAGGCCTTGGGGTGTGAATCCCAAGGCCTGAGGCGGTTAAATGCGTTACTGATTGAGAATCAGGTTGATGAGCGCGTTGACATCTTCGATGTCGGTGCTGCCGTCGCCGCTGATGTCGGCGTCGCCGAGCAGCGCGCTCTCGGGCGTGAGCTCGAGGATGACGTTGATGAGCAGGTTGACGTCCTCAATGTCGACGTTGCCGTCGCCGTTCAGGTCGCCGGCGATGCCGGTGGGGGTGCTGCTGACCTTGATGGCGTCCATGATCACGGCGGCGTGGCTGACCACGGTGCCGGTGAACTCAAGCTGGATGTCCTTGTCGAGGAACTCGCCCAGGTCGTAGGACTGCGAAGCCCAGGTGAAGTCGGACGAGCTGCCCGACAGGGTGATGGTGCCCAGGTTGTAGGTGGTGCCTTCGCAAATCACCTTTACGGCGAGCGTGTTGGTGCAGCCGCTGAGGGTGCAGTAGCTGAAGGTGAGCACCGGGTCGAGGCCGCTGATGTGGATCTTGGCCGAGGTCATGGTTCCGGTCTGGTTGGCTTCGGAGCCGGCGATGAAGTAGAACGTGCCGTCGCCGTCGGCTGCCTTGAGGTCTTCGTCCTCGCCGCTGACGTCCCAAGCTAGGTCGCCGGAGTAGAGCCAGGCGTAGCGCATGGCGTCGACGGTCGTGGTCTCGTAGAACGGCAGTTCGTAGGGCTTGCCCATGAGCAGGAAGGGCGTGTAGGCGGCCTGGGCGCTGTAGAAGCTGCCGAAATGCGAGGTGACGTAGTAGCGCACGAACTGCTGCGGGTCGTTGTCGTAGTCCATGGCTTGGATGGCCAGGCTCGTTTCGGCCATGTCGGTCTCTATCGGGGTTTCGTCGGCGCTGTACACATTGTAGGTCACCATGCTGGGGTCGATGGCGGTGCCGTCGATGTTGGTGGTCACGGCGTTCCACGTCATGTTCACCTCGCCGGGGTTGGAGGTCTCGGCGAGCACGGCACCGGTCACGTTGCTTGGCGGGCGCACGCCGATGTAGGCGCTCTCGGAGCGGGGGATGCCGGCTATGCCGTCGGTGCCGTAGGGCACAGCGGTGAACTCATAGTTGCCATCGAGTGGCAGGGCGACGGTGGTGGTGTAGGTGTCGCCGGGAGTGGGATTCTCCCAGGTGTAGACGAGCTGCTTGTTGGCGAGCAGCTCCACGCGGTCGAGCGCGCTGATGTTCTGCTTGAGGGTGTTCCACCGCGACACGCCCACGCTCACCTCGGCGGAGAGCGAGCCGTCGGCGGCGGGGGTGACGCTCATGCTCTTGGGCATGTTGGGAGCCGTGCTGGGCACGCCTTCGCTCACGTCGATGCCCAGGCAGCCGAACCAGAAGCCCGGGTTGCTGATGCCGTGCAGGCCGATGTAGTAGGTGCCGGTGCCGGGAGCGGCGAAGACGATGGTGTGGGTCAACGGATGCACGTTGTCGTTGCTCACAATCATGGCCGACTGGATGGTGGTGGTCATGCCGGCCACGGTGGGCGAGGTGCCGATTTTCACCTCGAAGCGCTCGCGGTAGTCCTCCATGTCGGCATAGGTGCCGAACACCTTGTAGGTCACCGTGTAGGTCTTACCAGCCTCGAGCGGCAGGCCCGGGGTGATGGCCCAGTCGTCGCTGGGCGGCTGGGTGGCGAACCATCCCGAAGGTTTGTCGGGCTTGGGCAGGTAGATGCCATGGCTGCCGCGCAGGTCGCAGTTCACGGCGTAGGTCCACACCTTGTTGTCGTTGTTGGCGTTGATGTAGGTGAGCTCGTTGGCGCGGTCCTGGGTCTCGAAGTGGTTGCTGTAGGGCAGTCCAAACGAGCCGGAGGCCAAGTAGTTGGAGCGCATCGACGCACTCTGCGAGTTGCCCACGCAAGCCACCACGGTGTAGAAGTAGTTGGTGTGCGTTCCGCTGGGAATGGGCTCACTGAAGGTGGTGGTGGTCAATCCGGTGGCCACCTGGGTGGCGTCGGGATAGCGGGTCACGGTGTAGGTGACGCCGGCCATGTCGACGGCGGTCCAGGTGAGGTTGAAGTTGCTGCCGCTCTGCGCGAGGGTGACGGTGGCGGGTGCGGGCACGGCGCCGTCGCCAACGGCTACGGTCTGGCGCACGATTTCGCTCTCGCCCTGGTCGTTGTAGAGCGCCACGGCGATGATGGCCTGTCCGCCGTGAGCCATGGTGACGGGCTCGCTCACCTGGCTGCCGTAGCTGGCTTGCCCGGTGGCCACGGCCACACCGTCGACATAGACTTTGTAGGTGGCCTGCGTGCCCATTTCGGGCTGGCCGTTGGCGAGCTTGGTGGGCATTTTGAAGCTCACGGTGCCCTCCAGGCCGTTGAACGTGGCCTGCACGTTGGTGGGTGCGGCGGGCACGGCGTCGCTCAGTTGCGGAAGCATCCACATCGACGACCACTCATCGTTGGTGGGGAAGGAGTAGATGGGCGTGGCGGTGCAGGTCTCGGTGTCGATGGCATAGAGCGTCGACTCGTAGAGGTTGCACGTGTTGTAGTAGTACACGCCGGTGATGGGATCCACGCAGCCGCTGTTCATGTAGGCCGAGGTCACGCCGATGTTGCCGGCCTTGCGCAGGGTGCCGTTGGTCATGTCGATTTCATAGAGGTCGCCCGACTTGCGCTCCACGCCCCACATGCGGTGGTCGTTGTCGATGACCACCGCGGTGAGCATCACATCGAGCTCGGCGATGGGCGTGCGGATGCCGGTATTGGGATCCAGCGTGCCGAAGATGTTGCCGTTGAGCGTGTTGTTGCTGAAGCAGCCGATAATGGTGCCCGTGTAGCGGTCGTAGGTCTGGCCGGGGCCGGTGGAGCCGGGATAGCCGGGGTTGATGTAGTTCTCAATGGCGCCGGTGGCCAGGTTGAACACGTAGTGCGACACGCGGTTGTTGGTCTGCACGGTGTTGTCGTCGCCAATCGAGAATCCGCGCTCGACGTGCGAAATCCAGAGTTTGCCTTCGAAGTAGACAACGCCACGGGTGGTGTTGAACAGTTCACCCTCCCAGATGGAGGTGGAGAGCGGCTGGTCGGGGCTGAGCACATACAGGCCCACGCGGCTGTAGTCGCTCCACACGTTGGAATAGATGCGCGTGCCATAGATGAAGCCCGAGGGCTTGAGGTCGGAGGCGCCGCGCTGCGCCTTGCGCATGCCGTTGACCGAGGGCAGAGGCACACCGTCGATGGTGCGGCTCTCGTAGGCCTCGGTGGTGGAGCCGCGCTCGGGCGTGGCCGCCGTGGTTCTACTCTTGAGCTGCGCCTGTACGACGCCACTCGTCATGCCCAGCAAGGCGAGCAGTAAGAATAGTTTTTTCATAATAAGAAATGTTTTTAATAGTGGTGCGGATGCCGCGGCACCCGCACCGGGTGGAAATATAAAAGGTGGTTAAATCAGAATCAGGTTGATGAGCGCGTTCACGTCCTCTATGTCGGTGCTGCCGTCGCCGGTGATGTCGGCGTTGCCGCTGAGCGTGTCGGCCGACTGGAGTTCGAGAATCACGTTGATGAGCAGGTTCACGTCCTCCACATCGACGGCCCCGTCGCCGTTCAGGTCGCCGACCAAGCCTGTGGGCGTGCTAGTGACCTTGATGGCGTCGACAAACACGCCGCCGTGCGTGCGCAGCGTGCCCACGAGTTGCACTTGCACGGTCTTGCCGGCATACTGGTCGAGGGGCATCTCCACGGTGTGCCACGTCCACTGGTCGGTGCCTTGCTCCCACATGTTGAGCGTGGCAAGCGAGCGGCTTGCACCGTCGCACAGCACGTTCACTGCCAGCGTGTTGCTGTCGGTGCGCAGCGTCATGATTTCCATTTCCAGTTTCAGGTCGCGGCCGGTGAGGCGGATTTTGCCCGAAGTGAGCTGTCCCTGGTCGTCGACGTATTCGCCCCGCATCCAGAAGAATGATCCGTCGCCGTCGGCCGAGGTGATGTCGGCCGCGTCGGTCTGAAGTTTCCACAGTGCGTCGCCGGCAGTCATCCAGAAATAGCGCAGCGTGGCTCCGTTGCTGGTCTCATAGAAGGGTAGGTCGTAGGGCCGTCCGATGGTGGCGTAGGGGGTGAATGCAGTCGTGTAGGTGTAGCGGTTGCCGTAGCGAGCACCGATGTAGTAGCGCACCATGGTCTGGTCGGCATTAGGCTCGACGACGCGGAAGGTGACAGTGGTGTCACCCGCCACCTCGTGGAGCAGCGCACCCTCGGTGTCGTAGACCAGATAGGTGACCTGCGCCGGGTCGATGGGCGAGCCATCGGTGGCAGTGGTCACGGCGGGCCAGGTGAGCGTCACCTCGCCGGGGCTGCTTTCGGCAATCGCTGCCCAAGCTACATCGCTCGGCGCTTTGGCGCCGATGAAGGCCGTTGCAGTTCCGGGACGGCTGCTGGTTGTGGCGCTGTTGTAGGCGCGAGCCTCGAAGTCGTAGGTGCCCAGTCGCGGCACTGACACCACAGCGGAGAGCTGCTCACCGGGGGTGGGTTTGTTCCAGGTGTGCACCACCTGCTCGTCGAGCACCACATCGATGTGGTCGAGCGACGCGATGGTGGCACCCTGCAGGGTCTTGTCGGGCGCGGTGACCGTGACGGTGGCTTGCAGCGCGCCGTCGGCGTCAGGCTCCACGGCGATAGCCGGAGCGGCCGGAGCCGATGGGTCGATGCCTTCGGAGACGTGGATTTCGTAGACGCACAGCCAGAAACCTCCAGCCGACATGCAGTGCAAGCCGATGTAGTAGGTGCCATCGGCCGGTGCGGTGAAAGTGGTGGAATAGTCGGTGCGGTCCACCGGCAGCACCGACGCGGGCACGATGCTGCGCGGGATGAGCGTGGTGGTCATGCCGGCCACCGTGGGGCTGGTGCCCATCTTGACTTCATAAATCTCGTCGCTGCCCTTGGTCGACATGTTGTAGGTGACGGTGTACACCTTGCCCTTCTCCAGTCGCAGTCCGGGCGTGACGGCCCAGTCGTCGGTCTCGGGCTCGATGCCCTGCATCTGCTCCCAGAAAGTAAGTTCGCGGGCGTTGTAGGGCATGTAGATGCCGTGGGTGCCGCGGTAGTCGAGGCTGGTGGCGTAGAGCCACACGTAGTCGTCGTTGTTGGCGTTGATATAGGTGAGCTCGTCGACGCGTCCGCGGTTCTCGAAGCAGTTGTCGTAGGGCGGCGTGAGCACGGTGGTGGCCCCGGTGCCGATGGGGTCGGTGAAGGCCTCGTCGGTCAGGCGTCCGTCCACGTGGGCGCGGATGCCGTAGTAGATGGTGCTTGAGCCCAGGTCGCTGGGCGGCACCTCGCGGTAGTAGGGGGTGGTCAGGCCGGTGGCCACGAGCGTGGCGTCGGGGTAGCGCGTCACGTCGTAGGTGACCTCGTTGCCCGGATAAGCGTCCCAGTAGATGCGCACGGCTCCCGTGTCGGTGAACGTGCGGGTGTAGACGCCCGTGGGTGCGGGCAGGTTCTCGCCGCCCACGTTGATGACGGCTGTCCGTGCCACGGGGCTCTCGCCCTGGTCGTTGGTCAAGGCCACGGCCAGCACCGTGGGCCCGTTCTGCGGCACGGCTACGCTCTCGGTGACCGTGGTGCCGTAGGCCACTTCGTGCTGAGCCACGGCCTCGCCGTTGACGTAGACGGTGGCCGTGGCGGTGCCGCTGGCGCTCTGTCCGCTGGCCAGTGTGGCCGCAACGGTGTAGGTGAGCGTGCCTTGCAGGGCGTCGCCCTCGAAGTGGGCCTCCAGGTTCTGAGGCATGGCCGGCACGCCCTGGCTGCGGGCGGTGGGCATCCACATGTACACATACTCGTCGTTGAGCGGGAATTCCTTCACCAGGGTGGGCTCGGCGGTGGCCAGGTCGATGGTGTAGAGCGCGGCCTGGTTCTTGTTGCACACGGTGTAATAGTAGGTGTCGGTGAGCGGGTCGATGCAGCCGCTGTTGATGTATTCTGACTTCAGCCCCGTCTTGCCGCGCTGGGTGAGCGCGCCGGTGGCCATGTTCACCTGATAGAGGATGCCGGTGCGGTGGTTGATGCCCCACATGCGGTGCTGGCTGTCGATGGCCAGTCCGGTGAGGGCGAAGGGCAGGTTGCCCAGCGCGGTGCGGATGCCGGTGGTGGGGTCGAGCGTGCCGAACACGTCGCCCATGTTGTCGTCGCTGGCAAACGAGCCGTAGACCGTGCCCGTGTAGCGGTCCTGCACCATCGAGCGCGCTGTCGCGTTCAGGTAGCCGGGGTCAATCTCGCGCACGAGCTGGCCGGTGGCCAGGTCGAACACGTAGTGGTACACATACTTCGGTGCCAGCAGCGCGGCCTGATACACGTGCGTCACCCACAGCTGGCCGTCGAAGATGCACATGCCGCGTCCGCCGTTGATGGCGTCGCCTACCAGGTAGGGCTCGCACGTGGTGCCGTCGGTGCCGAGCACGTAGATGCCGCTGCGGGCATAGTCGCTCCACGTGCTCGAGTAGGTCTTGTTGGCGAATATGTAGCCCGCCGTGGCGGCGGCAGGCGCCGCCTTGCGTTGCAGACTGGCACTGGTGTTGATTCTGATGAGCGGCGCGCCGTCGAGCGTGCGCGCGCCCTCCACATTGAGCAGCATCGGCGCTGCCGGCTGCCCGGCGCCCTGCAGTCGCTGGGCCATGGCAGCGTTCGGCAGCGTCAATGCTGCAGCTAGTACTAAGGTGTAAATTTTGGTCATGAGAAGGTCGATAAGTGAAAAAGGAGAGTCGGGAGGATTCTCATTGCGCTCCTCTCGACTCTCGGTGTTGCGATGTGTTACTTGATCAGTTTGGTGGTCGTCGTCGTGCCGTCGTCGTGGCGGGTCACCACGATGTTCACGCCCTGCATCGGGCGGCTGCTGCGCTGTCCGGTGGCGCTCACATAGGTCACGCTGGTGATGGCAGAGGCCTTCACGTCGGCAATGGCCGTGGTGATGTCGCCGCTGACCGAGCCGGTGGTGGGCGTGATGACGTAGTTCGACGCGCTGTTCAGGTCGTCCTTGTGCACGCGGCGCGGTGCCTCGCCACCCTCGGCGGGCTGCTCGGCGGGCTCCCAAGCCTCTTTCAGGCGCATGATGCACGTCAGATGCACGTGCTGGCCCATATAGCTGTCGAGGGCATCGCCGATGTAGGTCTTGTCGAGGTCGAGCGTCTGGCCCGGGTAGCTGGGATCGCTGAAGGCCCAGATCTGGTCGCCCTCATAGTAGCCGGTCACCTCGGCCAGGCAGTTGCCCGGCACGCGCACATACTCGTTCACCATGTCGAGCACAATGGGTTGTGCCACCTCGGCGCTCTGTCCGGGCGCTGGGGTCTTGGTGAGCGTGATGGTGGGGTTGGTGTCGAGGTTGCTCAGGGTGCCCTGCAGCGAGCCGGCCTCGATGCTCGAAGCGTAGTTGAGCGCCGTGCGCACGTCTTCGCCAAACGTCGAGCCAATCCAGTTGCCCTGGTTGTCGGTCAGGATGGCGGTGCCGTCGGTCTCGACCACGGCGATGAAGATTTCGTCGCCGATGCGCACCTCGTCGCCCTCGTTGGCGTTCAGGGCCTCGGCCAGCGTGGTGGCGGGCAGTTGCTCCACAATCTCCTCGATGGTGCCGAAGCGCCAGTAGTAGATGCCGCCGCTCACTGCGTTGCGGTAGGCGTTGGCACAGCCTTCAGGCACATATAACTTCGCCGTGTTGATGAAGTCCTTGAACGGAGCGAAGTTTGCCACGCCGCCGTCCCAGGTGGGCGGGGTTGTGGCATAGCAGGTCACATCCTCCACGGTGGTCACGTTGTTGGTGAGGTTGTTGCTGATTTCTCGCACACTTTCGCCAAGGATCAAGTGCTTGAGACCGGTGCAGCCAGACATCAGCGACTGTTGCAGATACGCCACGTTGGGGATGGTAATGGTTTCGGCACTCAGACGGGCAAGTGTGAAGGGTTCAAGGGTTGTCACCGTTGATGGAATCGTCAACTCAGTTATGGCGCTCATTCCACGCACGCCATAAGGTGCAATCGACTGAAGCCCTTCTTGCAGAGTGAGTTTGGTTACCAATGCGTTTTCACAGAAAGCGCGGTCACCAATCTTAATCACCTGGTAGGTGCGGTTCTTGTGGGTAACCGTCAATGGAATGGTGATTTCGCCGCTATAGCACTCAGGATCGTTGCTGGTGCCGCCCAGCGAGTTGGTCACCTCCACGGTCAGGTCGTCGGCGCTACGTAGTTAGCCGTGGCTTCCTCCTCGGCTAATGTCACTTCTTCTTCACCAAAGA
>CAMVDK010000125.1 GCA_947166165.1 uncultured Porphyromonadaceae bacterium | reverse complement strand
CGGGTTATAAAACCGAGACATATTAATGTGTAATTTTAAAAATTTACCGAACTATCGACTTATCCGCCTATACCTATTCATCAAAATCGAGGTACCCGATTTCACGAGTTATTTTGTAACGCAACAATGCTGTGTGTAACAGCAGCAGGTCCTGCCCGGTGCGGTGAGTGCATGGGCAGGACCTGGATGTGTGAGGTGCCTTGAGGGCTTGATGGCTGGAGGCCTAGGTTACTTGTTCAGTGCCTGGGCCACGTCGACGGCCACGGCCACGGTGCAACCCACCATGGGGTTGTTGCCGATGCCGAGGAATCCCATCATCGCGACGTGCGCGGGCACGGAGGAGGAGCCGGCGAACTGCGCGTCGCTGTGCATGCGTCCGAGCGTGTCGGTCATGCCGTAGCTGGCGGGTCCGGCGGCCATGTTGTCGGGGTGCAGCGTGCGGCCTGTGCCGCCACCGCTGGCCACGCTGAAGTAGGGCTTGCCGGCCAGCACGCGTTCCTTCTTGTAGGTGCCGGCCACGGGGTGCTGGAAGCGGGTGGGGTTGGTGGAGTTGCCGGTGATGCTCACGTCGACGCCTTCCTTCCACATGATGGCCACGCCCTCGCGCACGTCGTCGGCGCCGTAGCAGTTCACCTTGGCGCGGTCGCCGTCGCTGTAGGCCGTGCGGGCCACTTCCTTGAGTTCGCCGGTGAAGTAGTCGAACTCGGTTTGGACGTAGGTGAAGCCGTTGATGCGGCTGATGATTTTGGCGGCGTCCTTGCCCAGGCCGTTGAGAATCACGCGCAGGGGCTCTTTGCGCACTTTGTTGGCCTTTCCGGCGATTTTGATGGCGCCTTCGGCGGCGGCAAACGACTCGTGGCCGGCCAGGAAGGCGAAGCACTTGGTCTCTTCGCGCAGCAGTCGTGCGGCCAGGTTGCCGTGGCCGAGTCCCACCTTGCGGTCGTCGGCCACGCTGCCGGGAATGCAGAAGGCCTGCAGTCCGAGTCCGATGGCCTCGGCGGCGTCGGCAGCCACGCGGCAGCCTTTCTTCAGCGCGATGGCCGCGCCGCACACGTAAGCCCACTTGGCGTTCTCGAAGCAGATTTGCTGCGTCTCCTCGCAGGTCTTGTAGGGGTCGATGCCATACTGGTCGCAGATGGCATTGGCCTCCTCGATATCCTTGATGCCGGCGGCGTTGAGTGCGGCGAGCACTTGCGCCATGCGGCGGTCTTGCGACTCAAATTTCACTTCTCTCATCATAGTCTGTTTCCTCCTGTAAAATTTTATGAAGTGTAACTCAGCAGAATGTCACTCTTTGCGCGGGTCGATGTACTTGGGCGCGTTCTCGAATCGGCCGTAGTGTCCCTTGGCGCTTTCGAGGGCCTGTTCGGGCGTCATGCCTTTCTTGAGCCCGTCGGTGAACTTGCCCAGGCTGAGGAACTCGTATCCGATCACTTCGTTGTTCTCGTCGAGGGCCATGCGGGTGCAGTAGCCTTCGGTCATCTCGAGGTAGCGCACGCCCTTGGCGCGTGTGCCGAACATCGTGCCCACCTGGCTGCGCAGGCCCTTGCCCAGGTCTTCGAGCGAGGCGCCCACCACGAGTCCGCCCTCGCTGAAGGCGCTCTGCGTGCGTCCGTAGACGATTTGCAGAAACAGTTCGCGCATGGCGGTGTTGATGGCGTCGCACACGAGGTCGGTGTTCAGGGCTTCGAGCAGCGTCTTGCCGGGCAGGATTTCGGCGGCCATGGCGGCGCTGTGAGTCATGCCCGAGCAGCCGATGGTCTCGACCAGGCACTCCTCGATGATGCCTTCCTTCACGTTCAGGCTCAGCTTGCACGCTCCCTGCTGCGGGGCGCACCAGCCGATGCCGTGGGTGAAGCCTGAGATGTCTTTGATTTCTTTCGAACGGACCCACTTGCCCTCCTCGGGGATGGGTGCCGACTGATGGTTGGCACCCTTGGTCACGCAGCACATATTCTGCACTTCATGCGAATAAATCATAATGTAATCAGTTTAGTTTGAATATTTTAGGATATGGTAGTTTTGAATTTCCCTACAATATGAGAATGCTAAATTACTGCTTTTCGGGCAAATGGGCGTCATGGGGGCGCAATAATTACATTTTTTTAAGGCTTGGCCGCCGGCCGTGGTTGGGGCATCACGGCACCAGCGCACACGTCAGTCGGCAAACAGGTCGCTGATGATGGCGTCGCTGGTCATGATGCCTTGCTCGGTGAGCATGATGTGGCTGCCGGTGTGGCGCAGGCGGCCGGCCTTGAGGTGTGGCTTGGCGGCGCGGAGCAGATGCCGGAGCGTGGGCGTGCCGAACTCGGCCTCGATGGCGGCCAGGTCGATGCCCTGGCACGTGCGCAGCGAGGTCATGACGCGCTCGTCGTAGCGCTGCCAAGGCTCGAGCCGCTCGGCCACAGCGGCCACCCGGCCGTGTTCGATGGCGTGCAGATAGGCGGCGATGTCGGCCGGATTATGGCTGCGCGTGCTGCCGTCGAAGCTGTGCGCCGCCGCGCCCAGGCCCAGGTAGGGGATGCCGGTCCAGTAGGCCGAGTTGTGGCGCGAGCGCCGGCCGAGCAGGGCGAAATTCGAGATCTCATAGTGCTCATAGCCCGCACGGCGCATGGCAGTGGCGAGGTGGGCATACATCGCCACGCAGGTCTCGTCGTCCACCTCGCGCACCAGTCCTTGCTCGCGCTGCCGCCACAGCGGGGTGCCGGGTTCGTAGCTCAGCCCGTAGGCCGACAGGTGGTCGGGGCGAAGCGCCAGCGCGCGTTGCAGCGACCCTCGCCACGAGTCGAGCGACTGTCCCGGCAGGCCGAAGATGAGGTCGATGCTCACGTTGTCGATGCCCGCTTGCCGGATGGTGGCCAGCGCGTCTTCGGCCTGCCGGGCAGTGTGCCGTCGGCCCACGGCGCGCAGTTGCTCGTCGTCGAAACTTTGCACGCCCATGCTGATGCGGTTCACTTCGGCGTCGACCAGCGAGGCGATGAGCGGAGCGCTCACGTCGTCGGGGTTGACCTCGACGGTGAACTCGCAGTCGGCGTCGGCCAAGGCCCGCAATCTGGCGGCCAGTTTCGCCAGCAATGCGACAGGCAGCTGCGACGGGGTGCCGCCACCTATGTAGAGCGTGGTCACCGCCGAGCCGGCCAACTCGCCGAACCGCAACCGCGCTTCGCTCAGAATGGCGTCGACGTAGCGCTCCATGTGTGGCGAACCCACGGTGGAGTAGAAGTCGCAATAGCTGCAGCGCGACTTGCAGAAGGGGATGTGTACATAAATGCCCGACATGGTTGCTTGTTGCAAAATGTGTGATGCACCGTTTTGCTCTGTTTGCGCGAAATCAAGCAGAGTTTCAGAAAAATCAAAGCAGGCTTTGCATTTTCGCTCAACTTGCACTAATTTTGCGCTGAAATCGCGAAATTAGGCGGCACCTCGGCAAAAAAGCAAGCGCGACTTGCTTGTTTTGCGCTCGGTTTGCACTAATTTTGCACGTCGAATGGTTGCGGCCAACCGGCCCAACGTATGAGGAACCGATAAAACAGACCTTAGTTATGAAGACTGCATACCGATATATTGTTCTGCTCCTGCTCGTCGCGTTATGGCTTCAGGCCACGGCGCAAGACCACGCCGAGGCCCACGACACGCTCTACGTCTATCAATCGTGGGAGTCGATACTCGACAGCCAGCCCGACCAGGTGTTCTACGACCCCTACATCGAGGCTGTCACACCCTACGAAATCTACATCGTAATGGACACCGAGGTGGCCAACTACGTGCTGCTCAACGAGACAGTGGCCGTGGCACTCGGCGACTCTATCTGGCTGATCAACTCGCAGTGGCTGAACAGTAACTTCGAGGGCGACTGCCGGAATATGAAGCTGTGGGTGCCGCTCTACTTCACCGCCAAACTGGCATTTATGGAGTGGATCGGTACCAACTTTTTCGGCATACCCGAAGAAGAGGCCGACATCTATTATATCGACTTCGCCCGCGAGAGGGTCGACAAACTCGACCACAAGACGCTCACGGCCCTGCTCGAGCGTTATCCCGACCTGCAGCGGCGCTACGTGGCCATGAAAGACTACAAAAAGCGCCACGTGATTCGGTTCTACTTTTTCGAATATCTCGAGCGCGTCAACGCCGACCCCACCGTGCCGTGGATAGTGGAGTAGAAGCACAAAGCGAGATGCGAGAGCCGCAATGCGCGGTCAGGCGACAGCCCTCTCGCATCTCGCTTTTTTCGCATCTCAAACTCTCACTTCACCTCCCAGCCCAGAGCCGATGCGCCCAGCACGGCTGCGTCGGCCTCCTTCATCTCGCTGAAGATGATCTTGGCCTTGCCACGGAAGATGGGCAGCACATTCTTGTCGTAGGCTGCGCGGATGGGCTTCATGATCAGGTCGCCGCTCTTGGCCAGGCCACCGAAAATCACAAACGCCTCAGGGCTCGAGAACGCCGCAAAGTCGGCCAGCGCCTCTCCGAGGATGGTGCCCGTGTAGTCGAAAATCTCCTTCGCCAACTTGTCGCCAGCCACAGCAGCGTCGTAGACATCCTTGCTCGTGATCTGGTCAATGGGCATCTCGCGCAGCTTCGACTCGTCGGAACGGATTTCGAGGAACTCACGGGCCGTGCGTGCCACGCCCGTTGCCGAGCAGTAGGCCTCCAGGCAACCCGTGCGGCCACATCCGCACTGGCGGCCGTTGCTGCGTTTCACAATCACATGGCCCAGCTCGCCGGCAAAGCCGTCGTGGCCGTATACCATCTGGCCGTTCACCACGATGCCGCTGCCCACGCCCGTGCCCAGCGTGATCATGATAAAGTCCTTCATGCCGCGGGCTGCACCGTAGGTCATCTCGCCGATGGCCGCCGCGTTGGCGTCGTTGGTCACGATGCACGGGATGCCGAACTTGTTGCTGATTTTGTCGGCCAGCGGGATGGGGCACGGCCACGGCAGGTTGGGCGCACCCTCAATCATGCCTGTGTAGTAGTTGCCGTTGGGCGCGCCGATGCCGATGCCGTTGATTTTGTCCACCGCGTCGGCGTCGGTCACGATGCGCATGATGGCCGTGTACAGCTCATCCACATAGTCGTCGAAGTTGTTGTGTTTGCCAGTCTTAATCGAGTCGCTGGCAATCACATTGCCGCGAGCGTCGACGATGCCAAAGGCGGTGTTGGTGCCGCCCATGTCGATTCCGATTACATAAGGTTTTGCCATTTTCCTGATTTTTAGGGTTTCAAACAATCTGTTTCGTTTTCATCGTTTAGAACCGCAAATTTACGCAGAATTGTCCGTTCAGCCAAAAAGGAGCGCGTTTTTTTCGCAAAAAATCACACAAGATGCGCCCTAAGAGGCCGCCAGACCAAGACCTGGAAAGAGCCATCACTGCAAGCACAGCACCCAAAGGCCATCCGCATCAAGAGTGCATCAAGAGCCGTTCAATCAAAATGTTTTCAAAAAAACCAGGAAAAATTTGGCCAGTTTAATTAAAAGCAGTAATTTTGCGATCCGTTTATCACAGCGGCACAACTGAACATGGGGCTGACTTGGCTTTGACAGCGTGTAGAGGTGGTAAGCAAGCATGCAGAGCGATGATGGCAATGCTCTTAAATCTCAGTCATTACCTAAATTTAACTGGCGAAAACAACTACGCTCTCGCTGCCTGATCGAAGCACAGTAGATCGGCTTTATCGCTGCCCTAGGTTGGCGGCGACGAGACATCACCCGAATGCCCTTGCTCCGAGGCGGTTCGAAACGGTGGTGCTGGAATATCGGGGATAGGGTAGGGCACGCCTCGGGTCACTCCCGAAATTCAGAGGATAAGCCACAGGTTGGTAGTCGCGAGCCTGCCTGCGGTCGAAAATCAAGTCGCAACTAAGCATGTAGAAACCTTATCGTTTCCGCGTTTGGACGAGGGTTCAAACCCCTCCAGCTCCACAACCTGCAACCGCAAGTGGCTGATAAAAAGCCGCTTGCGATTTTTCGTTTGTGCATCAATCCCAGGTTTCTTGGAATTTGATTTCACATTGCCAAGGAGCCGCGCCGCAGCTTAATGCTGAAGGCTCATGGGGGCTTTGGCCGTAAAAAAATCTTAATCGGGGCGGGCCAGGGCTGTGGTTTGCAGGATTTTGAGTAACTTTGCAGGCTCAAAGCGCCATTCGGCGGCCATGAGGCTGCCGCAAGGATGATGCAATAGAAAGAAACTCAATTAGTTAAATATATTTCTAGCAGAACAATTAACAGATGAAGACAATCTACACTTTCGGCAATGGCCAGGCTGAAGGCCGCGCCGACATGCGTGACCTGCTTGGCGGCAAGGGCGCCAATCTGGCCGAGATGAACCTGATTGGAGTGCCGGTGCCTCCGGGCTTCACCATCACCACCGACGTGTGCCGCCTCTACAACGCTGAGGGGCGCGAGGCCGTTGTGGCCCGAATCAAAGACGACGTGAAGCGCGCCGTGGCTCACATTGAGAGCCTGACGGGCAATGAACTCGACAATGCCGACAACCCGCTGCTGGTGTCGGTGCGCTCGGGCGCTCCCGTGTCGATGCCGGGCATGATGGACACCGTACTCAATCTGGGCATCAACGACGCCGTGGCCGCCACGCTGGCCGAGAAGAGCGGCAACCCCCGCTTCTCTTGGGACAGCTACCGCCGATTCGTGCAGATGTATGGCGACGTGGTGCTGGGCATGAAGCCGAAAAACAAGACCGACATCGACCCCTTCGAGGAAATCATCGAGGACGTGAAGGCCAAGAAGGGCGTGAAGTTCGACACCGAGCTCGACGTCGACGACCTCAAGACGCTAGTGGTGCGTTTCAAGGAAGCCGTCAAGCAGAGCACCGGCAAGGACTTCCCCACCAGCGCATGGGACCAGCTCTGGGGCGCCATCTACGCCGTGTTCGACAGTTGGAACAACGAGCGCGCCATCCTCTACCGCCGCATGAACCAGATTCCCGAGGAATATGGCACGGCGGTCAACGTGCAGGCCATGGTCTATGGCAACATGGGCCCGACGAGCGCCACCGGTGTGTGCTTCTCGCGCGACGCCGCCACGGGCGAGAACCTGTTCAACGGCGAGTACCTCATCAACGCCCAGGGCGAGGATGTGGTGGCCGGCGTGCGCACCCCGCAGCAAATCATGACCGAAGGCAGCCGCCGCTGGGCAGCCCTGCAGGGCATCAGCGAGGCCGAACGCGCTGCCAAGTATCCCTCGCTCGAGGAGTCGATGCCCGAGTGCGCCAAGCAGCTGGTCGACATCCAGCACCGCCTCGAGGAGCACTACCACGACATGCAGGACATGGAGTTCACCATCCAGAACGGCAAGCTGTGGCTGCTGCAGACCCGCAACGGCAAGCGCACCGGCGCCGCCATGGTGAAAATCGCCATGGACCTCCTGCGTGAAGGCAAAATCGACGAGAAGACCGTGCTGCGCCGCATGGAGCCCGAGAAGCTCGACGAGCTGCTCCACCCGGTGTTCGACAAGAGTGCGGCCAAAAACGCCAAAGTGGTTGCCAAGGGTCTGCCCGCCAGCCCCGGAGCCGCCACCGGCCACATCGTCTTCTTCGCCGACGACGCCGAGGAGTGGGCCTCGCGCAACAAGCGCGTCATCCTCGTCCGTCAGGAGACCTCGCCCGAAGACCTGCGCGGCATGGTCGTGGCCCAGGGCATCCTCACCGCACGCGGTGGCATGACCTCGCACGCCGCAGTGGTGGCGCGCGGCATCGGCAAGTGCTGCGTGAGCGGCGCCGGCGAAATCAAGGTCGACTACAAGAAGAAAACCGTCATGATGGGCGACAAGACCTACAAGGAAGGCGAATACATCTCCATCAACGGCAGCACCGGTGAGATCTACGACGGCCTGGTGTCGACCGTGGAGCCCGACATGAGCGGAGACTTCGCCGCCGTGATGAAGCTCGCCGACAAGTACACCAAGATGCAGGTCTACACCAATGCCGATTCGCCGCGCGACGCCAAGGTGGCCCGCAAGTTTGGCGCCACCGGCATCGGTCTGTGCCGCACCGAGCACATGTTCTTCGAGGGCGACCGCATCAAGGCCATGCGCGAGATGATCATCGCTCCCGACGAGCCCAGCCGCCGCATTGCTCTGGCCAAGCTGCTGCCGCTGCAGCGTGGCGACTTCGAGGGCATCTTCGAGGCTATGGACGGATACGATGTGACCATCCGCCTGCTCGATCCTCCCTTGCACGAGTTTGTGCCCCACCAGCTGGCCACCCAGAAGGAGCTCGCCGAGCAAGTGGGCATGACCCTCGAGCAGGTCAAGACCATCTGCTCCAACCTCGAGGAGTTCAACCCCATGCTCGGACACCGTGGCTGCCGACTGGGCAACACCTATCCCGAAATCACCGAGATGCAGACCCGCGCCATCATCGAGGCAGCCCTCAACGTCAAGGAGCGCGGTGTCGATGTGCATCCCAAAATCATGGTGCCCCTCATCGGTGTGGAGAAAGAACTGCAACTGCAGGCCGACATCATCAACCGCACCGCCAAGCAGGTGTTTGCCGAGCGTGGCAAGACGGTAGCCTACAAGATTGGAACCATGATTGAGATTCCGCGTGCCGCTCTCGTTGCCGACCAGATTGCCAAGGTGGCCGACTTCTTCTCGTTCGGCACCAACGACCTCACGCAGATGACTTTCGGCTACTCGCGCGACGACGCACCCAAATTCCTCGGCCACTATAAGAACCTGGGCATCCTCAAGGTGGACCCCTTCGCCGTGCTCGACCAGGAAGGCGTGGGCCAGCTCGTGCGCATGGGCACCGAACTGGGACGCAAGACCAAGCCCGAGCTCAACGTGGGCATCTGCGGTGAGCATGGCGGCGAGCCCAGCAGCGTGAAATTCTGCGCACGGCTCAAGATGAACTACGTGTCGTGCTCGCCCTTCCGCGTGCCCATCGCCCGCCTCGCCGCCGCGCAGGCAGCAGTGGAAGGATAAGCGACGAAACTTGAAAGTAAGCGAGTTAGGCGGACAGCCCCGATGAATAAAGGGCTTCCGCCTAACTTGGTAAATGGAGGTTCGTTCATTTCAACACACTTTGTGACGCAGAATGAACGAAAATGTTTAGAGAAAGTTTTGCGTTTTTTGACCCCATGTTTAGAGCGTGTTTAGAGTTGAAAATAATGGAGTTCGGGAGAAGAACAATGTTCATCATCCAAACAA
>CAMVDK010000124.1 GCA_947166165.1 uncultured Porphyromonadaceae bacterium | reverse complement strand
GTGTGCGCTGCCTGTTGTGGCGAGTGCGCAATACACGTTCGACGCTCTGCAGCAGTCGCAGACCGAGCTGCGTGGCACGTCGAGGTTCATGTCGATGGGCGGTGCCTTTGGTGCGCTGGGTGGCGACATCTCGGTGATGAACCAGAACCCTGGCGGAATCGGTGTGTACCGCAGCAGCGACCTGGGACTGACGGTGAGTCTGGACATCAACTCGGTGGAGGCAACTTCTGTGAAGCAGGACGAAACACGGTTCAAGTTCAACAACGTGGGCTACGTGGGGTCCATCAAGCTCGACAGCGAGACGATGCCGAACGTGAACTTCGGCTTCTCCTACAGCCGGCTCAACTCGTTCGACCGCCGCTACCGTGGAGCCTTGCGTGGCATCCCCACCTCGATGACCAACTATCTGGCCGACCAGGCCAACTTCGATGGAATGACCCCGTCAAAGCTCGATCCCGAGCGCGGGAGCGCATTCGACGGCGACGGCAGCTGGAACCAGGTGCTTGCCTATCAGAACTACCTGATACTGCCCCGCAGCCAAGGCGGCTTCGACGGCCTGGGCTTCGACGGTGTGGTGGGTGATGCCGAGTTCGAGGTCGAGGAGAAAGGGCATACCGACGAATTCTCGCTGGCCCTGGGTGGCAACCTGTCGAACACCCTCTACTGGGGCTTCGCCTTCGGAATCACCGACCTGTTGTATGAGTACAACCGCTACTACGGCGAGGTGCTCGAGAACACGCTGGTCTACAACCGCCCGAACTCGGCGAGCGCAACGCTTGTCGACGGCAACATGTCCTTTGGCCTGAGTGACTGGAACCGCACCACCGGCACCGGCTACAACTTCAAGCTGGGTGTGATTCTGAAGCCCGTGAAGGAGTTCCGGCTGGGTGTGGCCTTCCACACACCCACCTATTATAAAATGAAGGACCGCTACCAGAGCGTGCTGGCCACCCAGTTCATTCCCGATGGCAACGACGAATATTCGCTCGACGACGCTTGGACCCCCAACGCAACGGCCTACTACAAGACGCGCACCCCGTGGCGCTTCATCGGCAGCGTGGCCGGTGTGCTGGGCACCAAGGGACTGCTGAGTTTCGACTACGAGTATGTGGCCAACACCAACATCCGCCTGCTCGACGACTACGGTCACGAATACGCCGGCTCGGTCGACGAGGTGAAGACCTATCTGGCGCCCCAGCATGTGGTGCGCGTGGGCGGCGAGTTGCGCCTCACGCCCAAGTGGAGTCTGCGTGCCGGCTACAACTATCAGACCAGCAACGCGGCGCAGCGTGTGCGCGACGGCGAGGAGGTGGTGACCGTGGGCGGTTGCAATCCGTCGTACAGCTACGACCGCTCGGTGCAGAACATCACGGCCGGCTTGGGCTACCACCACAAGAACGTGTACTTCGACCTGGCCTATGTGCACAAGAACCGCCAGAGCACCTACGAGGCCTTCCCGCTCGACGACAACGGGCTGAACGTGCGCACGGCAGTGAGCGAGCACGACAACAAAATCTCGGCCACGCTGGGCTTCAGGTTCTAGAACCTCGGCGCACATTTCGGCTGACGGCCTACGGGCCAAGCAAATCGGGAACCACTCCTCCAAAAATATGGAATAGGGTGGTTCTCGTTTTCGTGATTTCAGGAAAAAATAGTAACTTTGCAGCCTGTTATGAAGCGAACAATTCTACTGTCAACGCTCGCCGCGTGCCAGCTGTGCTGCTGCGCGGCAGTTGGAGCAGTCGAGAGTCAGACGGCTGCCGGGGTCAATGTTCCGGCAACCGTGACTGCCGACTCGATGGCGCAGCGCGTGCGCCGGCACAACTTCTTCGACCGGCTCGCACGCTATGCCACAGGCAACGAAAGCGACACAAGCACCACCGAGGCCATGAAGATGAAATGGGTGGTGCTCGGCGGCCCACACTATAGCACCGACTCAAAGCTGGGACTCGCGCTCTCGGGCATGCTCACCTTCCGCCTCAAAGGCTGCTCACCCACCGAACAAGCGTCGAGCCTCAATTTGTGGGGCGACATCTCTACGGCGGGATTCTGGGCAGTTGGCGTGAGCGGCACGGTGCTCTTTCCCAACGACAAACGGCGTGTGAACACCGAACTGCGGTTCAGCTATTCGCCCATCAAGTTCTGGGGCATGGGCTATGACATGGCCGACATCGATGCCAACGAGACCAAGCTCGACATGCAAGAGCTGCGTTTCGTGGCCGACTATGTGGTGCAAGTGGTGCATCACCTTTATGTGGGACCGGCAGCGGCCATCAACTACTTCCACTGCAGCAAGATAGGCCGACGGGAGTTGCTCGAAGGGCAAGACCTCAGCCTGCAGAACTATGGCCTGGGTTTCGCCGTGCACTACGACTCCCGCGACCAGATGAACAATGCCACGCGGGGCTGCTATGTGGGTTTGAAGCAGATTTTCCGCCCTCGTTTTCTGGGCAACAACTACGCCTTCAGCAGCACCCAGCTGACGGCGCGCGCCTATAGCAGCCCGTGGCGCGGCGGCGTGGTGGCCGGCGAGCTGACGGCTTGTTTCAACTTCGGCAATCCGTCGTGGGCGATGCTCGCGCAACTGGGCAGCAACTCCAGCATGCGCGGCTACTACAACGGCCGCTACCGCGACAAGCACATGATGGCGGCGCAAGTGGAGCTGCGGCAGACGGTGTGGCGGCGCAACGGCATTGCCGTGTGGGCCGGCGTGGGCAACGTGTTTCACGACGCGTTCACGTTTGGCAATCTGCTGCCCAACTATGGCATCGGCTACCGCTTCAGGCTGCGCAAGAATGTGGTGCTTCGACTGGACTACGGCTTCGGCAAGCGAGGCCACAACGGCTTCGTGATGTCGGTGAACGAGGCGTTTTAGCTTTGAAACTCGGAATGAAATGCTTGGGGAACGATGCCAGGATGAGTTCTGGCGCAACACCGGCCTTCGTTTCGTGACAGGCACGATGCCTAGATTTTGAAACATAACAAACAATCATGCGGCGACTGATCGACAAACCTGCTTTTTACTTCTGGGTGTTCCTGCTGATGCTGGTGATGCCCAATGTGCTGATGCTATTCACCGAGAGCACCGGCGTGCTCACGCGCGTGGTGGGGCTGGTGCTGCCGCTGGGCGCCTATTGGCTGGCCATGACGCTGAACCGCAACCCGGGCAAGATGTTCTGGTGGCTGTTTGTGTTCATGTTTTTCGGTGCCTTCGAAACGGTGCTGCTCTACCTCTTCGGCGAGTCGCCGATAGCGGTGGACATGTTCTTGAACCTGGTGACGACCAACGTGACCGAGGCCGACGAGCTGCTGGCGCAAATCTACCCCTCGGTCATCTTCGTGGTGGTGGTCTACGGGCTTGGCATCGCATTGAGTGTGGTGGCGCTGCGCAAGTGGCTGCGGCTTCACGCGGCTTTTGTGCACAACCAGCGCGTGCTGGGCGGCATGGTGCTGGCCCTGGGCGTAGTGCTGCTGGCGGTGAACTACGTGGTGGACCGCCGCTTCGGCTTGCTCAATGACGTGTTCCCGGTGAACGTGTGCTACAATGCGGGGCTGAGCGTGGAGCGTGTGGTGCAGTCAGCCCGCTATCCGGCCACGTCGGCGTCGTTCACCCACAATGCCACGCTCACCCGTTCCGACTCGGTGCCGGAGGTCTACGTGCTGGTGATTGGCGAGACGCTGCGTGCCGACGACATGAGCCTCTATGGCTACGGCCGCAACACCACCCCACGGCTCAAGGCACTGGCCGACACCACACAGTCGCTGGCGGTGTATGCCGACGCCATCACGATGAGCAACACCACCCACAAGAGTGTGCCGCTGCTGCTGACGGCCACTGCCAGCCAGGGCGACTACGACAGCCTGTACACGCAGCGGGGCCTGATTGATGCTTTCCGCGAGGTAGGTTTCGACACGTGGTTCGTGAGCAACCAGCGCCGCAACCACTCCTTTATCGACTATCTAGGCTGCGAGGCCGAGCACGTGCATTTCACCAAGGACACTCTGCCGATGCAGGCCAACGTCTACGACGACCAGCTGCTTGCCCAACTGGCTCAAATCCTGCCCTCGAAGGCCGGCGAGCGGGTGGCCGGCAGCATGCTCATTGTGCTGCACTGCTACGGCTCGCACTTCGACTATCGCGACCGCTATCCCTCGTCGTACGCCCATTTTGGCCCGGTCGACTATCCGTCGGCCACCAAGGCGCATCGCCACAAACTGGTGAACGCTTACGACAACACCGTGGCCTATGCCGACCACATCGTGAGTAGCGTGATTGAGCTGCTGGCCCGCCAGGACGTGCCGGCGGTGATGCTCTACACGAGCGACCACGGCGAGGACATCTACGACGACGCGCGCGGCCGCTTCCTCCACGCCTCGCCGCTGCCGTCCTACCACCAGCTGCGCGTGCCCCTGCTCGTGTGGGCCTCGGCGCAGTGGCGCGAACTCTATCCACAGCAGTGGGAGTGCGTGATGCGCCATCGCCCTCAGCCAGTGTCCACCAGCATGGTGACCTACCACACGCTGCTCCACCTGGCCGGCGTGCGCACACGCCTGCTCCGCCCCGAGCATGCCCTGGGAAGCGACAGCTTCAAGCCCGGCAAGCGCCGCTACGTGAACGACCACAACGAGATGCTCGCACTCGACAGCTGCGGACTCAAGCAGCTCGACTTTGAGCAGTTCGACCGCCACGGCCTGAAACTCGACTTTGCGCATTGAGCCACCGGCAAGGCCCCATCGATTAATGGAAAGATATTGAGATGAAGATGAAAGCGATATATGGCGCAGCGGTGTGGCTCGCGCTGGCCAGCGCCGGCGTGCTGGCCACTGGCTGCGATGGTCGCGGCCACAAGGCTGACCATGGCTACGAGGTGACTATCCGTCTGGGCGACAGCCTGCGCTGCGACAGTGTCACGATGCATGTGGTCGACGAAATCTATGGCGCCCGGCGCCAGTACGGCTGCCGCCGCCGCGCCGATGGCACAATCTCCTTTTCCGGCCAGACCACCGGCCAGCATGTGGCCTTCATGACCCTCGACACGCTGGCTACGCCGTTCTACTTTGTGCTCGAGCCGGGCCAGACATCCATCACCCTTGCCCGCCACCGCTGGAGCATTGCCGACGGACGTGGCAATGCCGACTATGTGCGGTTTGCCTCGCTGCGCGTGCGGCTGCTGGCCGAGCGCGAGCGCACGCTTGCCGCCTACCGCCAGGCCGCCGCCGACAGCACACTCACCCTGCGCGGCGAGCGCCAGGCCGCCGTGGCCGACTCACTGCTCGCCGACTCGCTCCAGCGGCTCATGCTCCACACCATGCAGCGCCGCGACGCCGTGGGGCGCATAGCCCGCGAGCGCTTCATCGGCACGCTCGCGCCAGCCACGCTCCAGCAGTTGCAATCATCCATGCAGTAGGTCACCGGGGTCTTCCGCGTCGTTGAAGCCGAAATCCGCAAGCGGGGCCGAATATTGCTCGATGGCCTTTTTCAATTTCCGTTTCATCTCACGCACTACGACACCCGGCGCAAGAATGCGAACTCCAGGCCCGAATCCCAGCATCAAGGAGAAGAATTCCCAGTTTGGTTGCACAATCACCGAGAATATCATGCTGCCGTCTTCGGCCTTGTCGGTCACTATCCGTTGTGACGGATGTATGGGCTTGGTGGCGATATAACCGGCCTGCTCCTTGCTTGCCCAGAAAGTGATTTTGACGGGATTGCCCCAGCGGGTGACGCCGATGATGTCGTCGAAGTAGGCTTCGGGGTCGAAATCGGGGTTGTCCTTGTAGGGAGCGCCAGGCATTTCGGCTATCGACTCTATTCTGTCGAGCGCGAAGTTGTACAGCTTCCCTCTTTTCGATGTGCAGAACAGGAACCAACGGTTGCGGTACTCCTTCAGCAGGTGAGGATAAACAATATAGTTGTGAGGCTGCCTGGAGGTGAAGGACTTATATTTCACCTTGATGGTTTGCCGCCGTGCAATGTGGTTATACAGCGGATTGAGGAAGCGGAGTCCTTTCAGGTCGCTGTTGCGTTCGAAATCCACAATCTTCCTGCCACCTTGAGCCACGGTCAGATTGTCCTGCAGGCGGCTGACCACGTCGGCCATCTCGGAGAAATGGTCGAAATCCTCAAACTGCCTGAGCAGGTTCACCGCCTCGGTCATCGTCTCGATGTCGCCTTGTGACAGCGGCAGGTTCATGATCGAATAGTTCGGGTCGGAGTAGCGGTAATACTTGTGCTCATACACCTCGATGGGCGCATTGTAGCCCAGTTTGTCGCTGCGCATCATCTGCAGGTCGCCTTGTATGGTGCGCAGCGACACACCTCGCCTGATGCCCTCGAACTGGCAGAGGGCGTCGGCGCAGGCCTCGACCAAGTCTTCAACCGTCCATCGGCGATATGGATTCCGCAGACAGTTGTCGATCGTCTTATATCGGATAAGAGCGTTTTTGTTTGCTGGCATAACTGAAACTCATTTAACGGTTCATGATTTTCAACTGGGCATTCCGGATGTCAATCATCAGCTGGTTCACGAAGTCGGCATCAATCTTCTCGCGAATGGTTGATTGTTCCATCAACTGGTTCATCCGTTCTTTCTCCCCCTCCAGAAGGTGGATGATTTCATCATATTCAAACTTGTGGTTACGCACGTTCATCAAAAACTCTCTGTCCCAAGTGCGTTGCAGGATTACTCCTTTGCCTTCGGCAATCTCACATGCCATGTGAATCATACGGAAGCAATGCATCATGTTCTTGGAATCATAGCTTTTGTCGAGGTTCGACTCATAGCGTTTGGGATTGCGTTCCTTGACCCAGGTTTGATATTCTGCATACTGGCGGCAATGCACCGAGTATCCACTCTGGTTGTAAGAAATGAAGCAGATGGGACGCGAGTTCTTGTCCTCGATCGACGACAGCCTCAACTCGGTGGAGCTTCCTTCGGCATTGACCATTCCACGATAACCGATTGGCAACAAGCCACACAACCGGCTCTTTGTTGTTTCCAAATCGGAATCACCATAGTGTTCCGATGCAAACGACAAGAACACCAAATCATCCTCCCAATCATCGCTGGCAACATGTGCGCCGAAATCGTAATATACGCCATAGATGTCGTGCATGTTCGGGACATTGACAAGTCCGCAATACTCTTGATGCAATGAGCGGTTGGCAAGCCAGTCCTTGAACTTTGTGCTGCCCTGCCCTTTGAATGTATAGATGAAATCGAACGGCGACAGACGGTTTGTGACCGGGTTCACAATTTTCTTGTTGAGCCCCCTGGCTTTCTCAATCTGCGACTTGGCATAGCCGAAAAACGGGTTGAAACACTGCTTGCTGATAAACTGCTCGCGGTTGTCGAGCAACTTCTTCATCAAGGGGTGCACCATTCCGATGATTTTGTCTTCTGGCACAAATAGGCTCTCCAGCACAGTGGGGTTCGATTTCAGCAGCAGCCTCACCAACTCGCCAATCTCAAACCACGTGTTGTCGTGCCTGGCGTCCGACACCTGCGGCTTATAGCCGGAGCAGCCAAACAATTCTTCCCTGGTGCACATGTACACACCGCTCGTGTCAACGTCCGATTGCTCGGTGTTGAGTCCATAGAGATGGCTGCCACGTATGTACTCATAAAGCAGCCGACCGTCATTTCTTATGATGTCGAAATTGTTCATTTCTGCTATTTTTGATTCCTGAAAATATAACCCGACTGCAAAGTTAGCGATTTCTGCGCAACCTATTTGCGTAGTGCCACTTTTTTGCGATTTTCTTGATGATTTTTTTGCGCTACGCAAATAAGTTGCGGAGTGATGTCGTAATTTTGCCCCCTGAAAACACATGAGTTCTTTGAAAAGATGAATAAACGGTGGGATTGCCGTAACGAGGTGTTACTTCGTCTTGTAAACCAGGATGGTGCAGGATTACGGATCCTGATTACCTCTGTTGGATTTTCCAAAAGTCTCCTTGTGCCTGTTGCATCCCACCTTATTTAAAATATATATGCGATTGCCGTAGTGGGGGACTTCTTCGTCAATAACGAACGCTTAACACATTTCTGTGTGTTCGTGCCCTTAAGTGGGTGTCCTGACTGCCCTTACGATTGTTGCATCGCATACACATAGGGTAAGTGCCGTAGATAAGACATACTTCAGAGCGGGTTATGACGGCTTCAGAGTCTGTTCTGCTGTTGTTACGTGTAACTTATGAGAGTCTAATTGCTTATAGCCTTACCTTAATAATAAAACGTGAGTGCCGTAGAAGAGGAGTACTTCGTATGGTTAGAACGCCGGAAATGGGTTCCGAAGGTTGCTGGTTCAAATCCAGTCACCAGGTCACTGGTGTAGTTCAAATCCTCATCGTCTGTTGCCTCACAACTATACAAGCAAGTGCCGTAGATAAGAGTTTCTTCGCAAAGGGAGCGCATAGGGTCGCAGGTTCGAGCCCTGCCATGAATCGCAAGATTCTTGTAGCTCAGTTGGGTAGAGCACATGTCAGAGTCTTATTGGTTGTCGCCTTGCTCTTTATAGCAGAATGCCGTAGGACGACGGATACTTCGCTCGATAAGAGAGGGTTTTTACTGGTTTTTCTCAAAATCTTTGCGAGACTCCCGGCCGAAGCCCGACTGTCGCTTCTGCAACACACAACGGTTGCCGTAGTGAAGGGTTACTTCTAGCTCTTTGAAAGCACAAGATTCATAACCTTGGTTCGCAAGTCCCTTTACGATTATCGCACCGTTTTTTAGGTGGGTTCTATAAATTGCTTGAGCCGAATTGGGCTTGATTGCTGAGCAGGTTTTGGCTCAAGCTGCGCGAAGCAGTAGCGGGCTACGGTTCAAGCAGTTGAGGCAAAAGATGCCAGCAAGCAACCCAAGGCGGCCAAAACCATTCATTACTTTTTTGCAATTTATAGAACCCACCTTTAAAATAAGAAAAAACCACTGCATGGTGGTTGATGAATATAATTTAAATTTAACGAAGATGAACTACAATTCGAAGTTGAAAGAGACGATCAGCATGAAGAACCATGAGGGTGCAAATGCCTATGCCATGACTCCCGAACTGGAGCTGTACACTGCCGTAGTGACTGCATCGCTCAGCGACACCACCTACGAGAAGCAGGACGCACGCGTGGACCGCATCGCTCAGCTCGTTGGCAAAGTGTCGCCAGAGTTTGTGGCTCGCCTCGCTGTGTACACTCGCACCGAGATGCATCTTCGTAGTATCCCATTGCTGCTGCTTGTGGAACTTGCGAAGGTGC
>CAMVDK010000123.1 GCA_947166165.1 uncultured Porphyromonadaceae bacterium | reverse complement strand
CAACATTGCCGACAACCAGATTGAGTTGGCCCGTGAGCTCGGTCTGCTTGGAATGATAGGAACCACCGGCAAGCCCGTTGTCGACGACTCGTGCATCGATGCCTCACGCATCAGCTATGCACCGCGCAAGAAGGACATCTACTACATCGACGAAGATCATTTATTCAACTTCAACAATTTATAAGATATGGACCACCGTAATCTTTTCAAAGAGGACTTCAACGAGAAGTACCTCGGGGCGTATCAGCAAGGACTGAGCGACCCCACCGACAAAAAACATCAGTTCGACAAAGACACAACTCTCAGCGATGGAGCCAAGCCATCTCCTGCAACTGGGCTCGCTGCCACAGTGACACCAGCCACCACGGCCATGAACGCTTCTGTGGAGAACGCTGCGGAGGTGATGGCTTTCGGCCACCCCGTCATCGACTTTGCCAACGCGCTGTTGCCGAATGGTGCTCCCGTGGGCAGTCGTCATGCCTCTGCGCTGAAGCTGGCGCAAGACCTCTTGATTATCTGCGACGGCAATCAGGAGGCAGTGCGCGGGCTGTTGCTGCAACTGCAGTGGGTGAAGGACGTCGTGGCCGAACGCGGCATGAAGGAACTCGACGACATCATGGAAGCCGCCAAGAAACTCATGCACAAGCGCGAGAGCGAGAACCTGAATGCCCTGATGCCATCGCGCAACATGCGTCGTGCCATTGAGCAGGTGACTGGCCGCAAGTACAGCCAGCTTGTCAGAGAGGAGCAGAAAAAACTGGTGGCAGCCTTGGGCGGAGAAGACAAGGACCAGACCGTCGTCATGCTCGAACGCATAGGCCGCGAAGTGAAGAAGCTGTTGCCTCAGTACCCGCTGCTTCAGCTGCTATGCCACAGGCAGAAGCAGAAACACTACGTGGCAGCCATGCTAGTGGGCGGTGCTTTCCTCATGACGCTCATGACACGTTGCTGGTACCGATTCTGGCCGGCTCCCGGACGCCAGTGCCGCCTGAACAGCCTCGTGGCACTCATCGGCCGCATGGGCAGTGGCAAGCACATCGCCGTAGACCTCTACAATATCCTCATGGAACCCGTGAAGATGGCCGACAAGCCGCAGGTGGATGCCTTGAACAACTGGAACACAGAGCAAGAGCAGAATAGCGGCTCGAGAAAGAACAAGGTGCCACGCCCGCAGGGCATCTACCGCCGCCTGCCTCCTGAGACCTCGGCAGCAGCCATTCGTGAGGCCGAGACCAATGCCCACGAAGAGGTGGACGGCAAAGACATCTACATGCATTGCAGCATCTTCGACTCTGAGCTCGACAACACCCTCCGCCAGCTGAAGAAGGGCTACATGGAACAGCTCTTTACCCTCTGGCTAAAGTGCTTCCATAATGAGCCACACGGAAGTTTTTTGAAAACCTCATCAGCGCATGTGGGCGAGTATCCTGTACACTTCAACGGCGTTTATACGGGTACTGAAGATGCCCTGGCGAAGCTGGCCACGGAAAGCAACTACGTGAACGGCCTTCTGTCGCGCTTCACCGTCGTTCCCATGGGCGACTCGAACTTCGAGATGATGGAAGCCCACAAGTATGACGAGAAAGACCGCGAGCGCGACGATGCCTTGCGCCAGTGGGCCTACAAGTTCGATGCCACGAAGGGAGAGATTCCCTGTGAGAACATTAGCGATGCCCTGTACAAGTGGACCGAGCGCCGCATGGCCGAGGCCAAGGAGAACGGTTCTTTAACAGATGAAGACCTACTGAAGCGCCCGTGCTGGCACGGCATCAACTTCGCCCTGCCGTTCATCGTGAGCCGTCATTGGGACCAGATGGTGCAGGGCGAGGATGGTCGCTGGTCGTGTCCGGCAGACTTCAAGACCGACAAGACCGACATACAACTTGCCATACTCATCGCCAAGGCACAGCTGGCCTTCCAAGAGCATTTCTTCATGAGCATCGGCGAGAAGTATTACGACGACCGTGATGCAGAAAGAGCTTCGCGCGGACAACACCAGAAGAAAACGCTGCTGGCCTATCGTCGCCTGCCGAACCCCTGTAGCATTGACGACATCGATCGCGTTTATGGTTATAATGGTGTGAAAGGCAGCGTCTACAGTTGTCTGAAGCGTCTGCAGGATGACGGCAGGCTACAGAAGATTCGCAGTGGTGCAGATAAGGGCAAATATCGCAAGGTTGAGTGAAAACTTGCAAACTTGCAACTTGCATGCGTTTTTTCAGGCAGTGCATCACAATGATTCCTGATGCACAAGCAAAGGCAGGTCTCCACGAGGGAAACCTGCCTTTTGTTGGTTCATGAGCAAGGGGTGACGGTGTTGCGCTCCTTGGCCATGAGTGGGGTAGAGGCGACTTAGACGATGCCTCGTCCGTGACAATTCTTGAACTTCTTGCCGCTTCCGCAGGGACAAGGGTCGTTGCGGCCGGGCATCTTGTCCTTGACGATGGGCTGGCGGCGCTGCTGCTGGGCTGACTCGCGGGTGTCATGCTGGGCTGCAGCCTGCTGGTTCTTGTCGACGAGTTCTTCGCCGCGCTGCTCGTTGTAGCGCTGTGAGCGCTGCTCGGGAGCTGCCTCGCGAACCTCCTGCTGCTCGATTTCGGGAATCTGTCCGCGCGTGAGAATCGAGGCAATGCGGTTGTTCATGTCGTTCACCATGTCGTCGAAGAGTTTGGCACTCTCGAGCTTGAAGATGAGCAACGGGTCTTTCTGCTCGTAGGAGGCATTCTGGACGGAGTGGCGCAGCTCGTCGAGCTGGCGGAGGTTCTCCTTCCAGCAGTCGTCGATGATGTGGAGCATGATGGTTTTCTCGAACTGCTTCACCACCGACTTGGCCTCGCTGTCGTAGGCTTCACGCAGGTTGCAGGGGATGTTGAAGACGCGCTTTCCGTCGGTGATGGGCACGAGGATGCGCTCGTAGACAGTGCCCTGGTTCTCCTGCACCTGCTTGATGACGGGCCATGCAACGGTCTGCAGTCGCTCGGTCTTGCGGGTGAAGGCCTGCATGGCAGCCTGGAAAGCTTGCTCGCAGAGCTGGTCGCGATTGGTGTTGATGAACTCTTCGCTGGTGAAGGGGCACTCCATGGCGAGAATCTTCAGGAACTGTTCGCGGCAGCCGGCATAGTCGTTATTGTCGATGATGTTGATGACGCGGTCCCAGATGATGTTGGCGATGTCCATGCCGATGCGCTCACCCATGAGGGCGTGGCGGCGCTTTTCGTAGACCACGGTGCGCTGCTTGTTCATCACGTCGTCGTATTCGAGCAGGTGCTTACGGATGCCGAAGTTGTTTTCCTCGACCTTCTTCTGTGCGCGCTCGATGTTCTTGGTGATCATTCCGCTCTCGATGCGCTCACCTTCCTTGAAGCCCAGGCGGTCCATGACGGATGCAATGCGCTCGGAACCGAACAGACGCATGAGCTTGTCCTCGAGTGATACGTAGAACACGGAACTTCCCGGGTCGCCCTGACGACCGGCACGACCGCGCAACTGGCGATCGACGCGACGGCTTTCGTGGCGCTCGGTGCCGATGATGGCCAGTCCGCCAGCCTGCTTCACCTCGTCGGAGAGCTTGATGTCGGTACCACGACCGGCCATATTCGTGGCGATGGTGACGGCGCCGAGCATCCGCTCTTCTTCCTTGCCGTCGATCATCACTTTTCCCTTCGTCGATTGTCCGGCCAGTGCCACGATGTCGGCCTCCTTCTGGTGGAGCTTGGCGTTGAGCACTTGGTGCGGAATCTTGCGCATCGAGAGCATTTCCGAGATTTCCACCGAGGTTGTACCCACCAGACAGGGGCGTCCGGCGTTGCGCATCTCCTCGATTTCGTCGATGACGGCGCGGTATTTCTCGCGGTTGGTCTTATAGACGCGGTCTTCCTGGTCGTTGCGAATCACGGGGCGGTTCGTGGGAATTTCCACGACATCGAGCTTGTAGATGTCCCAAAATTCGCCAGCCTCGGTGATGGCCGTACCCGTCATACCAGCCAGTTTGTGGTACATGCGGAAGTAGTTCTGCAGCGTGATGGTGGCGAAGGTCTGCGTGGCGGCCTCCACGTTGACACCCTCCTTGGCCTCGATGGCCTGGTGCAGACCGTCGCTGTAGCGGCGGCCCTCCATGATGCGGCCCGTCTGCTCATCAACGATTTTCACCTTGCCCTCCTCGTCGACGATGTATTCCTCGTTGATGGTGAACAGGGTGTAGGCCTTGAGCAAGGCGGTGACGGTGTGCACGCGCTCGGCCTTGACGCTGTAGTCCTGCAGCAGGGCGTCTTTCTTGGCCACTTTCTCCTCTTCGCTCAGGGGCTCGTTGGTCACCTGCGAGAGCTGCGTGGCGATGTCGGGCAGCACGAAGAAGGTGGGGTCGTCGGTGCCCTGGGTGAGCACGTCGATGCCCTTGTCGGTGAGCTCCACGGTGTTGTTCTGCTCCTCGATGATGAAGTAGAGCGGGTCGGTGACCACGTTCATCTCGCGGTTGTTGTCCTGCATGTAGTAGGCTTCGGTCTTGAGCATGGCGGCCTTCACGCCCTCCTCGCTGAGGAACTTGATGAGGGGCTTGTACTTGGGCAGGCCCTTGAAGGCGCGGTAGAGCAGCAGCGTGCCCTCCTTCACGGTCTTGTCGTCGTCGCTGGCCATCATGCGCTTGGCGTCGGCCAGCAGCTGGGTCACCAGCCGCCGCTGGGCGTTGTAGACGCGCTCCACGTTGGGCTTGAACTGGTTGAACATCTGGTCCTCGCCCTTGGGCACGGGACCGGAGATGATGAGCGGCGTGCGGGCGTCGTCGATGAGCACCGAGTCCACCTCGTCGACGATGGCGTAGTTGTGCTGGCGCTGCACCATGTCCTCGGGGCGCATGGCCATGTTGTCGCGCAGGTAGTCGAAGCCGAACTCGGCGTTGGTGCCGAAGGTGATGTCGCAGTTGTAGGCCGCGCGGCGCTCGGGCGAGTTGGGCTGCGTCTTGTCGATGCACGCCACGCTCAGCCCGTGGAACTGGTAGAGCGGCCCCATCCATTCGGAGTCGCGCTTGGCCAGGTAGTCGTTCACGGTCACCACGTGCACACCGTTGCCTGTCAAGGCGTTGAGAAACACCGGCAGCGTGGCCACGAGGGTCTTGCCCTCGCCGGTGGCCATCTCGGCGATTTTGCCTTGGTGGAGCACCGTGCCGCCAATGAGCTGCACGTCGTAGTGCACCATGTCCCACGTCATCTCGTTGCCACCGGCCACCCAGTGGTTATGCCAGATGGCCTTGTCGCCGTCGATGGTCACAAAGTCCTTGCCCTCGGCGGCCAGGTCGCGGTCCATCTGCGTGGCTTCCACCACGATGGTCTCGTTGTGGGCGAAGCGCTTGGCGGTCTCCTTGACAATCGAGAACACCTGCGGGAGCACCTCGTTGAGCTTGTCCTCGAGGATGTCGAGAATCTCCTTCTCGATTTTGTCCACTTTCTCCCAGTGGTCCTCGCGCTTGTCGTAGTCGATGGTCTCGATTTCGGCTTTGATGGCGGCAATCTCGTCGCGCTGCGCCTGGACGGCCTCGTTGAGCTGCCGGCGGATGTCGGCCGTGCGCTGGCGCAGGCCGTCGTCGCTCAGTTGCTCAATCTCGGGGTAGGCGGCCTTGATGCTGTCCACGATAGGCATCAGCTTCTTCAGGTCGCGGTCCGACTTGGTGCCGAACAATTTTTTCAGAATGTCGTTAAATCCCATGATATGTCGTTATGTTTTTAATTATCAATGAACTACGCAGTGCAAAAGCGTCTTTTGCACCAATCAACCTACAAAGGTAATAAAAAAGTTTGGAATCGGCGGCATATCGTGCAAATAATTAGTGCATGCACCCCTTCCGCACTTTCATTCCGCAACTTTCGACAGCTGTTTCAACAAAAAGCGAACCGCCACCCGAAAAACGCCGAATAATGACATAATGGCATTTATGCTAGTTAATGGGTGTTAAAAGCCGCAGCGCAGATGGCCGATTGAGCGAAAAAAAGTATCTTTGCAAACCATAAGACCGGTGCTTGCCTGGCGTTCAAAACCAGGCGATGCGCCCCTTGAGGCTCTTAAAACGTCAACCACTTTCGTATAACTCAACCATTTTGTTATGAAAACGATCAGACTCATGCTGCTGGCCTTGGGCATGCTGGCCATGGCCACGGCTGCGGCCCAGGACCCCGACCCGGTGATGGCCCGCATCGACGAGGCCTATGCCACGGCCCAGGCGGCAGTCAAGCAGAACGCCCAGTCGGAGGGCGACATGACCACCACCATCCACTACTATGTGCCCGGCCATGGGCGCACCACCGAGACAATGAAGTTCTACTGCCGCACCGTCAGGGGCAACTACCTCGTGACCGATGAGGACATGGACCCGCACTTCCACTACTATCCGCTCTACTTCGTCACGCGCGACTACAACATCGGCAAGCAGAAGTATCACGAGGAGTTTCTCTACGACACGACCACCGAGCGCCCCATCTTCGCTCTGACGCAGGAATACGACGACCAGGGCAAGCGCGTGGAGCGGCGGTTCTACTTCCAGGACAGCAACGTGTATGCCATGCTCGGCCCCGCGCCCACCTCGCGCACCGATATGCAGGTGTACTACTGGGCCGAGGAGCTGAAGCACGGCTTCGACGACTTGATGCGGAATCCGAAAGAATAGCGTGCTAGTGTGCGCTTGGCTCCTGTTGGTCGCCCTTCCGTCGCTCGTGCGGGAGGGCGGCTGCCTTACATGCCGCTGGCCTGGCGGTCGAAGGTGTGGATGTGGCGGTCGCGCTTCATGGGGGTGATTTCGTCGATCTTGATGATCAGGCCCGTCTCCTCCACGTCGCCAAAGGCGTCGTTCACCGCCGTGCCCATGATGCGCATCGTGGGCGAGAGGTTCATGTAGCTGTTCACCAGCGGCGGGATGTTGATGCCGTTGGCACGCACGAATTTGTTCAGCCGCTGGTAGTCGGCCTTGAAGTCGTTGCCCGCGAAGAAGGCCTCCGTCTCGGCGTCGACGGCGGTGTCGGGCAGCGCGTGCTTGGGCTCGGCCCAGTGGTCGGGGTCTTTGAAATAGAGGTTCAGGAAGTGCAGCAGCAAGTTGCGGCACTGCCGCGGATAGCTGGTGTACATGGTCATCTTGCCGAACAGGTACTCAATCTCGGGATGGAGCACGGTGAGCGCGCCCAGGCCGTCCCACAGGTTGTCGAGCGCGTAGATGGCGCGGGCACCGGCGCGCGTCGACTGGTAGTAGGGCGTGACAAACGAGCGTCCCAACTCGATGGTGCTTGGCAGCACGTGGGTCAAAAACTGCTCGGAGAAGCGGAAGATGTGGGCCATGGCGATGTGGGGCTCGCCATCGCTGACTTCCATCTGGCTGCCGAGCAGGTAGCGGTAGGCCCCCACAATCTCGCGGCGCTCGGGGTTCCACACCAGCAGCTGCTGGCAGGGGCGCTCCATGGTGTCGAACTCATCGATGTCGCACGCCTTGCCCGTGCCGCCGCCGGCGTCGCGGAACGTGATTTCGCGCAGACGGCCTATCTCGCGCATGGTGTTGGGCGCGGTGTGGGCGTTGACAACGTAAATCCGGTTGCCGGCCTTGTTGGTCTGGCGCAGGAAGGTCTCGTGGCTGAGCTCTTGCTCGATGAGAGCGGGTGCGATAGGGTCGATGATAGTTTCCATGATTGCAGTGAATGGAAGTGACGAATTTACTGGTTATGAAGAAATGGTGTCGCGCTTGTCGTATACCATCTGGCGCAGCCGCATGGCTTCTTGTGCGGCGTGCTTGAGGTCGAACGAACTGTAGGGGATGGGCTCCCCGACGTGGACGGTGAACGTCTTGCCGCGGCTCTTGATCATTTCGCGCGGCAGGAGAATCATCTCCACATTGAACTTGATGCCCAGCCGCTCGCGCCAGCGGGCAAAGCGGTAGAACCACTTGCTGTTCTGCCCCTCGAAGTAGATGGGCACCACGTCGCGCTGGTTGCGCACCGCTAGCGAGACCACCGATTTGTTCCACCGCAGGTCTTCGACGGGGCTTCGCGAGGTCTGCTGCCGTGAGCACAGCCCGGCCGGGAAGGTGAGCATCTGGTGGTCGCCGGCATACTCCCGGCCGATGTCGGCCGCGGCCTGCCGCGACTGGCTGCCGTACTTGTTCACCGGCAGGAACACGCCCTGCAGCGGCTTCACGGCCATGAGCAGGTCGTTGACCAGAAAGCGGATGCCGCCGTGATAGATGTCGCCGAAGGTGGCGATGAGCGCCAGCCCGTCGAGTCCGCCCAGGGGGTGGTTGCTGGCGAAGATGTAGCGCCGGCCCTCGTGCACATGCTCAAGCCCCTCGACGTGGATGGTGATGTCCAGTTCCTGGAGCCCGAACTTGGCGGCCTCCACATCGCGACGGCCGCCCAGCTTGCGCAAGATGGTGTTCATCTCGTCTTGGCAGATGAGGCGCTCCAGGCCGCGCACCACAAAGCGCGGCAGCCATCGGTGCCACTTGGGCGCGCGCTCACGAAGCACGCTCGCCACGTCGATCTGGATGATGTCGTCGGTCGTATCTGCCATATCACTAGCAAGCCCTCGAAAGGCTTTTTTACAAAATATAGCCGCAAAAGTACGAATTAATTGTAAATTGGCAAATTTTTAGGGCGTGTTTTTTAGGAATCGCAACGATTTTTGCTCATTGAGCGCCGATTTGTGCCCGTCAAGGGCTTTGGAGCGGGCGGTTTTTTGGACTTTCTAGTTTCACTAGTTTTACTAGTTTCACTAGTCCCTCTCCGCTCCTTTTTGGCTTGCGCTGGGGGTTAGGCTAGCGAGCGGTAGTAGTCGTCGAGGGCTTGGAGGTAGCTGAGCTGCACATGATAGCACACCACCAGCGTGACGGCCAGCACCACGGCATAGACCGCCGTCCACCAGGCGAAGGCCTTGCGCCAGTGGCCCTCGCGCAGCCGCGCCACCACCAGCACGGCCATCGGCACGGCCATCGGCTCGACGGGCAGCAGGTAGCGGCTCACCGAACCCGCCACCACATAGGCAATCACCACATAGATGGCTGCCGGCCACCACGCCCAGGCGCCCAGCCCCAGGCGCCGGTTGCCGCGGTCGGAAAGCATGAGGGCGAAGTAGAACAGCGCCATGCCGCCCACGGCATACCACCCCCAGGCCACGCGCGGCAGCATCTGCAGCACCGTCCAGTCGTTGTAGAGCCACGGAAAGGGAATGATGAACTGCACGCAGCAGGCCAGCGGCAGAATCAGCAGCCGCTTCCACACGGGATACATGAAGTAGTGGCCTATC
>CAMVDK010000122.1 GCA_947166165.1 uncultured Porphyromonadaceae bacterium | reverse complement strand
CAAGCATGGAAAGTGCCGACTTCACGTCGTCGGAACGGAAAGCCCCTTCCACTTTGCTATACACGAACTTGCCCCCCTGCTGCATGATCACGCTTTGCAATGTGTTGCGCAATAGTTCGGGCTTTATGCGGGGAGCATATTTGGCAAAGTCGTCGTAATAGGACGAAAGAATGTCGTCCATTTCGTCCTGGCACTGCGAAAAATCGTTGGTGGCCACCCATTTGGCCACGCTGGCAGGCATTCCGCCCACCATCAAGAATGTACGGAATTGTTGCACAAGTTCGTTGTGCAGTTGTTCGAGCAATGGGTGTAGGCAGTCGGCATTTCGTTTGGCCTCAACCCACTGCCGCTTGCCTTGCGCAATAAGAAACTCTTCGAACGACATGGGGAAAACATAAATGGAGCGAATGCGCCCAACACCGAACGACGACATATCGGCCAAAGCGAACTCCAGCAGCGAACCGGCGGCAGCCACATGGAGTTCGGGATACTCCTCACGGAAGAACCACAGGCTTTTGATGGCTGCTTGCGATGCTTGGATCTCGTCGAGGAAAACGAGTGTGCGTCCAGGCACCACAGGGACATTGTAAAGCATCCCCAACTGTGCGGCCAACCGATGCACATCATGTTCCCGATCAAACAGGTCTATAAGTTCGGGACGTTGCTCAAAGTTCGCCTCGATATAGTAGTCAAATCGTTCTCCCAAATGCTTGATGCAACTTGACTTGCCCACTTGACGGGCTCCACGCAGAAGCAGTGGCTTGTGGTCGTCCGACATCATCCATTGCTCAAGATACTTGTCGATTAATCTCGAAATATACATATCTATTTGATTGACAGTGTATTGTGGTTTTCTAAATGAATTGTTGGTGCAAAGTTACAAATCATGTTTGTAAAAATCAAGAGGAATAATCGATAAAATTACGCTAAAATCAAGAGGAATATTCTGCTTGTTTTTGTAAAAATCAAGAGGAATCGAGCAGGATGATTTGGCCAAAAGCACACAGAAAACAAGGCAATGAACCATATGTTGTCGGTCATCTTCATCAATCCCGGCGGGGGACTGGGGGTTACATTTTGGGTGGGGCGATATATGCAGGAAAAATCACGCCATATTCCAATTCGGCTGGTGTCAGGTCGTTATGGTTTTGCGATGAGGGTTTGTGCCGGCACGTTGGTGCCGGAGAGTTCGACGACTGGCGTGGTGCCGCGCGTGTCGGCGGGGTTCCATTCGATGGCGATGGTGCGGCATTCGCCGGGGAGCAGGTGCACGTAGTTGTCGCTGTAGTAGGCGGGGAGTATCTGCTCGCCGTCGCTGCCCTTGAGGTTGAGCCGTAGCATCATGGCCGGCACCGGGCTGGTGTTGGTGAGTGTGACGGCGGCTTGCCGGTGGCCGGCAATCGCATCGGCTTGCACAATGGCGGTGGCCATGTCGAGCAGGTCGCGGCGGTGGCCGGCGGTGGTGAGCACGTAGTCGTTGGTGGAACGCATGGTGCTGTCGCCTTCGGTGAGGGTGAGGCGCAGGATGTAGGAACCCTCGTGGTCTTGCGGCGGGGTCACGGACATCAACTCGGTGGTGGTGTCGACGTTGCTGTCGAAGGGCTGGCTGGCCGACCAGAGCGTGCGGCCATCGAGCGCAATGGTCTGCGCCTGGACCACACCGCGCCGCGCTGCAGCCGAGCGGTTGACGACCTCGACGCGGCCAGTAGCCGGGTTCCACTGCACGTGAAGCGGCTCGCAGGCGTGCTTCACGCCGAAGTAGGCCGCCGTGGGCTCGAGGTAGTAGTCGTAGGTCTGCCACACCATCGACGGCCAGCAGGGGTGGCTCATCCAGATGAGCAGCCCCATGCGGTGGCGGCTGTCGCTCTCATACATGGCGCGGTAGCCCTCGTAGCCCGTCCACTGCGCCCAGTTGCAGTAGTCCTCGGCCGACTGCGGCTGGCCGAAATCCTCTTCTATCAGCTGGTTGAATGCCGCCCCGCGTTGTGCCCCCTCGGTGGTGAAGTCGTGCCGGCCCCACAGGGCGTTTTGCGGCCAGAGGTGGTCGGCGTCGAGCGTGCGGCGGAGTCCTTCGATGGTCATCATGCAGGGCATTCCGCGCTCGGTGTGCAGTTTGCCGGTCTGGCGGGTGAAGTACTCCTCGGGCCGCAAGGCGTGGTAGGGGCCGTGGCCGCTCACGCCGTCGTCGGCCGAGCTGGAGATGTAGTCCAGCCCCGGATGCAGCGTGGCCACCAGTTGGCGCAGCGCCACGTCGAGCTTTTCGGGTGGGTAGCCCTCGTTACGACCGCAGTAGATGGCGACGCATGGATGCCGCCGGATTTTGAGCACCAGGTCGCGGGCGTTGTCGGCAAACATCGCTTCATCGTCGGGGTCGGGGCCGTCGGCGGGATTGGCCAGCCAGAAGTCCTGCCACACCATGAGGCCGTAGCGGTCGCAGGCCTGGTAGAACTCGCGGTCGGCGGTCTGTCCCACCCAGTTGCGGATCATGTTGCAGTTCATCTCACGGTGGTGGCGCACGACCGCGTCGTACTCACGGCCACGGTAGTTGAGGTTGTTCTCGCTGAAGGCCCAGTTGCCGCCCAGCGGCACCACGCGGTGGTGGTTCACGTAGATGCGCAGGCACGAGTCGCGCCCGGTGGTGGTCACTTCGCGTATGCCGACTTGGTAGTGAATGCTGTCGCTTGTTTGCCTATTTTCGACAAACACAAAAGAGGCTTCGTGCAGGTAGGGGGCGCCGAGTCCGTTGGGCCACCAGAGTGGCAGGCGCTGGTTGCGGAGCTGGGGGAATTGGCGCGGGTCGAACTTGACCTCGATGGTGGAGTCGGGCGGCAGGCTGACGAGCTGCTCAAAGCAGATGGAGCCGATGCGGCCGCGCAGGGTGCCGCTCACGGCGTGCCGGGCGTGGTTGGTGGCCAGCACAACCGGCGCGAGCGTGGCCAGGGTGTCGGCAGGGGCCAGGGTGGTAGTCACGACGGGGTCGCGGAGCGTGACATCGCCGCTGGCGGTGAGGTAGACATCGTCCCAGATGCCGATGTCGCGTCCACGGATGGTCGAAATCCAGTCCCAACCCACGGTGGCGTGGAAGGTGGGGTTGTCGGCCCCGAGAATGCCGCCGTTGTAGTCGGTGAAACGCTCGGTTTTGAGTTTCACTCCACCGGGATGTGCGTTGGCGATGATGCGGATGGCCAGCACGTTGCCGGTGTCTTTCGCCAGACGGGTGATGTCGAATTCGCCACGCTTGAAAGCACCTTCGACGCGCCCCAGCGGCGTGCCGTTGAGCCAGACGTCGGCCTTCCAGTTGATGCCGTCGAGGTGGAGTGCGATGTGGCGGCGGTCGAGGCTGTCGGGCAGGTCGAAGGTGCGCCGGTACCAGAAGTCGCCATCGAACAGCGACTCCGAACTCATCAGCAGGTTGTCGTCGTGGTTCATGTCGGGCAGTGCTCCGGCATTGACAAAACTCGACAACACCGTGGCGGGCACCGTGGCCGCGAGCCATCCGGTGGTGTCGAAACCTGTCGATGACACTTGTGGACCGTCGGCTTTCACCTGCGAGGCGCGTTGCAGCCGCCAGTCGCCGCCGTCGAGCAGCCACCGGCCGTCGTTCCAGCCGCCGGTCGGGTGGGGCAGAGCCGTCAAGCCGCCGGTGCCCATCACCTCCACTTCGGTGAGGCAAATGGGCGCGCCGTCGCCGCTGCCGTCGAAACGCAAGCGCACATAGCGGCAGCGGGCATGCTCCAGTCCCACTTCATGGAGTTGTCGCTTATCGGCAGGCAGATTGGCCATCGTTCGCCACGTGGCGTTGTCGTTGCTCACCTCGATGTGTCCGTGTGCTGGCGTGCCGAGCCAGTGCAGCCGTACGGCATTGACCAGGGCCGTTGTGCCCAGGTCGATGGCTACCCACTCGTCGCTGCACCCCGCGCTGCGCCAGGCGCTCACAAAGCGCGTGGCGGGCAGGATGCCGGTGGCGGGCTGGCCGAAGCGGCGCATCCGAAGTTCGGTGATGGTCCATCTCGAGGCGCAGGTGCGCCGTTGGGCTGTTCCCCAGCTTGAACCTGTGCCGTATGTTGCGCGTAGGCAACAAATCATCGTCGCTGCCGCCGCTTTTGTTCGGGTCGCTGTGCACCAGTCGCCGCGAGGGTGTCCCGGGCAGCGAGTCGCCCCGCCACTCGTCGGCCACCCGCCATCGCCGGCCGTCGGCCGACGTGAGCAGGCGCAGCGCGAAGCCCTTCGGCGCCGCAGGCCGGTAGGCCACGCTGCCCACCAGTTCCGCCTCGTCGACGTCGATGCTCATGCCGTGCCAGTCGTATTGCAACCAAGTGTCGCCGCCCACCACCGTGACACTCGTCCAATCGTTGCCGTCGATGGCGCTCTCGCGCTGATGCACAGGCAACTCGCCGTCGGGGGTGGCCACGCGGAGCCACGCCGCCTCGCCGTCGGCGACAATGCCGTCGGTGAGCAGTTGCGAGGTCAGGTTGAAGTCGTACGAACTCGACTGCCACACCATGCGATGCAGCGCCAGGTTGCGGTAGTCGCCGCCCGGCATCAGCGCGGGGCCGTAGTATTGGTCGGGGTTGCCGGGATAGATGCCGATGGGTCGGTTGCCGGGTTGCTGAGCGTGGGCAAAGGTGGCTAGCAGCAGGAGTGCGGCCAGCATGGCGGTGAGGCGCGATGGGAGGGGGGAGTGGGGCATAATGCAGGCGGGCTTAATGATTCGACCTGCAAAGTTCATCAAAAATCGCGAGATGTGCAAGTATAAACGGCGCGAGATGCAATAGTGCGCAAGATGCAAGAGCTCGCGTCACGCAGACCCTTGCATCTCGCACCCTTGCCGGCTAGTTTCACTCCACGCAGCGGTAGAATTTGTACTCTACGTAGCCACGCGTCCCGGCGCCAACCATGTACAACCAGATGGGGAAATGGTGGTGGTAGTTGCTGGGCTTCTTCCCGCCGTCGGAGTGGTTCATGAGTGCCCCGAAGAGCGAGTTGCCCACATATAGCCCCGTGTGGCGAGCATCGCCTCCGGGCTTGAAGAACACAACCACGTCGCCAGGCTTGGGGTCATCGACCTGCACGAAGCCCAACTGCTTGAGGTGACTCACAAAGTAGTTGCACTGCGCCCAGTTGCCTTCGGGGGCGGGGTGGAAGAACGACGACACCGTGTTCATGCACGTCTGTGGCAGCGGCCCGGGGGTGCCGGTGTAATCCTTTTTCCACTCCTTGGGAAAGTGGATCACATAGCGGAAGTCGTTGTTGGGCCTGTCGCAAGCCTCGGAGCGCTCCACGGCCAAGCGGGCCTTGGTGCTGATGCCCTCGGTGTTAGGCGTCCAGGTGAGGTAGTACACAGCCAGCGCGGCAATCACCACGCACAGACCGATGAGAACTGATTTCCAAACTTTTTTACACATGGTTTCACTTTTTGGGGTAATTCAGCTGTAAATAATAAACAGACGAGAAAGTAACCCCAGTCAGCGACAGGTTGCACGCCCCATGCGCCGCGACAGAGCGGATTCTTGGTCAGGCCAGCGCCATGCGTCGTCCGGCGTCGAAGGCGCGCTGGAGGTCTTGCTCCCAGTGCTCGTCGCGATACTGGCGCTTCATGGGCTCGGGGAAGCCGGCCAGTTCGTAGCGGGCGTAGTTGGCCACCTGATAGGTGTTGTAGGCGTCGATGTGCTCGGGCTGGCCCAGGGCACGCGCAAGGCAGCCCTCCACGATGCTCATGCACTGGTACACGCCCTTGGCCTGCTCGGCGTTGGCGTTCATGGTGTAGATGAGCGCCACGGGCATGCGCTTGGGAGCGGTGAGGCTGTAGTCGTTGTAGCTCAGCCAGGGGAACACCAGCCGCTCGAGGAAGGCGCGTGTGAGCGCGGTGACCTCGCTGAAGTAGATGGGCGAGCCCACCACCAGCCCGTCGGCATCGGCGATGTCGTCGAGCACGGGGGTGAGCGCGTCGCGGAAGCGGCACACGTTGCTGGCGCGGTCTTTCACCTTGCAGGCCATGCACGACATGCATCCCTTGAAGGTGAGGTCGTAGAGCCGGTAGGTGTGCACGTCGACATCAGCACCTGCCGAGCGCACGCCTTCGGCGAAGCGCTCGAGCATGGAGGCGGTGTTCATGGTCTTGCGCGGGCCGCCGTCGATGATGATGATTTTCTTCATGAGTCGGTGAACTGATTGGAAATCAGACGCGGAAACTTAAACCTGGGTGAACAGCCAGTTCTGTACGCCGATTTTGTCGATCATCTCCAGCGCACCCTGGCTCCAGTAGAGGTCTTCCTCCTCGTCGGCGAGGTAGTCCTTCATGATGCTGTAGGTGGTGGGGTCGTCGGTGAGCGTGGCCATGCACTTGTAAAGCAGCTCGACGCCAGCCTCCTGAATCTTGAGGTCGGCCTTGATGTAGTCGACGGGATCGGCAATCAGGTCGCGGGCCTTGGCGCCTTCGGCCTTGAGTTCGCCACCCAGGTCGAGCAGACGCTCAACGAACTTCTCGACCCAGCCCATCTCTTCGCTGAAGTGGTCGATATACTTGTCGCCCAGCTTGTTGAATCCCTGCGACTTGAAGATTTGTCCTTGCAGTTTGTGCACGATTGCGCCCTCGGTGAGTCCGGTGATGAAGAACTGCAGGGCTTCGATGGTTTTCTGTTTGTCCATTTTAGAATAAAGCTAATAATAAGGGTTGATGAATAAATTGGGTGCAAAATTAGTGCATTTGGCTGGTGCGGTCGGAATCCAGCAGCGACAAAATGTTGTCCGAAACGAAACAAGTTTATCTTAATGATGCAACAATCCTCACTTCGACAACGGGACACCCAAATCTGTGTTTGCTGGTCAAGTAGTAAAGACCAGCCTTGTCGAGCCACAGGCGACGTGGTTTCGGCTGAAGGGTGGATCAGACGCATCGAAATGAAGCCGCTCACCTGGAGGATGACCTCTGAATAGTCCCCGGCCAGCACGGCGCAGCGAACACCACACGACGAGCGCAGCGTGCCGCACCGGGGGGCACAACGCGTCGCCACAATTGCCACCGGAGGCGACCACCTTGATTCGGACGAGATGGTCGCCTCCGGCGGCAGCGGCGCGGGCCGATGTTACTTGTTCAGCATGATGTTGAGCAGCTCGTTGACGTCGTCGATGTCGATGTTGTCGTCGCCGTTCAGGTCGTGCACAAAGTGAGCCACACTGGTCGGCAATGGCTTGGACTCGAGATTGAGCAGCATGTTGGTGAGCCGGTTCAGGTCGTCGACGTCGGTCGTTCCGTCGTTGTTCAAGTCGCCCAACGGGCCTATTTCGTTAATCACGAATGTCGTGCTGTAGGCACCTTGGTCGTAGGCCGCTTTGGAGCCAATGGGGCAATAGAGCACGCACTTGCTGCCGTAGCCAAAGGAGTGGCTGTACCAGTCGCGCGGCTCGGGCGGCTCGGGGCAATAGGAGATGATGGTGTTCAGAGTCAGGCAAGTGGCCAGGGTGTAGGCTCCCATTGTTTCCAGCCCCTGGGGGAAGTTGATGCGCTTCAGGCCGCCGCAGTTGCTGAACGCCGACGTGCCGATGTGCTTCACGGTGGCCGGCAGGCGCAGCGTCTTCAACTTCGTGTAGGCGAAGGCTGCGTTGCCGATGCTCACCAGCCCTCGGGGCAGCACCACCTGCTGGATGGCATCGTTGTGGTAAAAGGCATGGTCGACCACGCAGCGTGTGCCGGGACGCAGGCGCAGCGTGGCCTCGGAGAAGTGCTTGCTCATGGCCACCGGACCCAGATACACCACGCCATCGGGCTGGCGGGCATACCACGCCGTTTGAGAGAGGTCGGCTCCCCACTTCTCGATGCTCGGCGGCACGCACAGCGAGTCGAGCGCGCTGCAATTGTCGAAGGCGGCTACGCCCACCTCGGTCAGCCCGTCGTTGAGCACGACGGCGGTCACGCCCTGGCATTCGGCCATCGCCATCAGCTTCAGCACTCGCATCGTGGCCGGCATCCGCACCACGCCCGTCTTGCCGCCCGGGCAGCTCACCAGGGTGTCGGCCTGCGCGGTGCAGAGCATGCCGTCGACGGCCGTATAGTGGCTGTTGCCTGCATCGACGGTGACGGCGGGCAGATGGGCAGTGCCCGCAAACGCCCTGATGCCGATGCCGCTCACGCTGGCGGGTATGTTCACAGCGGTGAGCGGCGTATAGGCAAACGCGTCCTCGCCTATCAATTCGAGCCCTTCGTGTAGCGTCACCTCATGCAGGTTGCTGGCATAGAAGGCTCCCGCACCCAGCACGCGCACGGAGCTGGGAATATCGGCGCTCGTCACACCGCACATCGCAAAGGCCTCTCCGCCGATGGTGGTGAGCGAGGCGGGCAGTTGCCCGATGTCGGTCAGGTTGTAGCACTCGGCAAAGGCAGCGCCTTCTAGACGCTCCACGCTGCGGCCCAGGCGCAAGGTGGTGATGGGGATGTAGGTGAACGCGGCGCTGCCTATCTTCGTCACCGCGTCGGGAATCACCAGCGTGTCGCAGAGTCCCGTCTCGCCGAAGGCTCCATATTCAATCGTGGTCAAGGTCGATGGCAGATCCACGTGGCTGAGATAGGTGTAGCGGAACGCCTCTTCGCCTATGCGCGTCAGCCCCTCGGGCAGCGTGACTTGGCTCAGGGCGCCCATATAGAAGGCTCCGTCGCCGATGCCTGTCACGCGCCACTCCACGTCTCCATCGCTCACCACGGCAGGAATCACCACCTCGGCGAGCTGCTTGTGAGCCTCGGTGGCCGCCACTTCCACCGTGCCGGCCACCGAGTCGGTCACGTGGTAGGTGATGCCGCCGCAGTCAAAATTGGCCGCATGGCCCACAACCGCCGCCGCGCACGCCAGCGGCAAAATCATCAGGGTACAAAGTCGATTCATAGTCACCATGCTTTTTTGAAGTTATGTGGCGCAAATATACGCTCAATTTCCGGAACCGCCAACAAAAATGCGAATTTTTTTCAGATGGGTTCTACCTTAAATCCGCACCACTTTTGTTAATTATTTTTGTAACATCCTGAGGAACAAAAAAGTTCCCCAGGATTTTGCCATGTCGAGAATTTCACCTAATTTAGTGGTGCAAAAAAACTGAGAGAAATCTCATCGACAAGACAAATAAGATATGGCAAAGGTACAAATAAAAAATGAGAAAATCACACCTTTCGGTGGAATTTATTTCGTGACCAAGCCAATTCAAGCCCGTCGAGCGCGCGATTGACGAGTATCTTGGCCGCCGCTGCGAGTCGGCCGGTGACCGATACGGCGAGATTGTGCGTGCGATGATGTGCAACTTTTTCTGCGGCGGCGACCGC
>CAMVDK010000121.1 GCA_947166165.1 uncultured Porphyromonadaceae bacterium | reverse complement strand
GGTGGCCGCGCGAAGGAGCGATCCCGACCGCGGCCACCCGTTTTTTATCCCCGCCCCCAAAGCCAAAAGCGTGACAGCAACCTCCGACCCCATTGTCCCGCTTCGCGGCCGAGTGCTCGAGCATTCGAGCGTTCGAGCAATCGAACATTCGAGCAATCGATTAGTCGAGCACTCGAATATGTGAAAAGGCGATGGGCTTGATGCCCACCGCCGGTGCTTGAGTTGGGGGCGATTCGGGGTGTTTCAGCGCAGGCCGTTGGTCACCTTTTCGGGATCCCATTTGTTTTTTGGTGTGGGATGCTCGTGTGGATAGCCGATTAGGATGGTGCACATGGGCACCAGGTTGTCGGCCAGTCCGAGTGCTGTGCGCACTTGCTCTACTCGATTGCTGATGGGGTAGACTCCGGTCCACACGGCGCCGAGCCCGAGTGCGTTGGCTGCGAGCAGGATGTTTTCGGTGGCTGCCGAGGCGTCTTGAACCCAGAATTCACGACCTTCGCCTTCGAATGCGCGGTTCATGTCGCCGCACACTACGATTGCGAGCGGTGCTTTGCGCACCATGCCGCCACCGCGATCCGAGGCCAGGCGGTCGATATCGGCACGCTTGTCGAGCACAACGAAGTGCCAGGGCTGTGAGTTACGGGCCGTGGGTGCCGCCATGCCTGCTCGGAGCATGATGTCGACGAGTTCGGCTGGCACGGCCTTGTCTTCCCAGGAGCGGATGCTGGTGCGAGTCATGATGTTGTCGATGGCTGCCTGCTGCGAGGCGGTGAGTTGCACGCTTTGCGCGCACGAGGCGAGGCCGATAATGGCCGTGAGCGCGATGCTGAAGAGTTGTCGCTTCATTGGGTTGGATGCTTTTGGGGTGAATATGACAGGCCAAAATTACTCGAAAAAAATGAATTGGCGAAAAAAAGTCGCCAAAAAAGAGGACGGTTCACAAGCATCTGCCTGTAGAACCGCCCTGTGTGGTGGGATATTGGTGGAACTTGGTTCCGCGAATATCGTGTTTTCTTATTTCTTGAGGTACTCCTGCACCTTGTCGTTCTCGATCATGCGCGAGTAGAAGGTGTAAGCGCCGGTCTTTTCGGAGCGGACGAGCTTGATGACCTTGGTGAAGTTGCGGCCTTCACCAGTCTGCAGAGTTGCAACAACTTTCTTTGCCATAGCTTAAAAAACGTATATGGGGGTTGTTATTTGATTTCTTTGTGAACGGTGACCTTCTTCAAGTAGGGGTTGTACTTCTTGAGTTCGAGTCGCTCGGTGGTGTTCTTGCGGTTCTTGGTGGTGATGTAGCGCGACATTCCGGGTACGCCGCTTGCCTTCTGCTCGGTGCATTCGAGGATAACCTGCACGCGATCGCCTTTAGCTTTCTTTGCCATAGTTGATGAAGATTTAGAGTGCCTTTAATTCGGTTAAATGTCCCTGCTCGGCTGCCTTCTTGATGGCGGCGTCGAGTCCGATGCGGTTGATGATACGCAGTCCGGCCGCCGAAACGGTCAGGCGCACCCAGGTGTCCTCCTCAGGCCAATAGAACTTGCGGTTGAACACGTTCACATTGAATTTACGTTTTGTTCTTCTTTTCGAGTGCGACACGTTGTTGCCCGTGATCGCCTTCTTTCCGGTGATTTGACAAACTCTAGACATAATCCTTCAGTTGTTTAATCTACGTTGTTTAGAAAACATCAGTTTAAAATACTCTCGTTGTTCAAGCCAGTGCCTCGGTGCATCGCAGTAGCACAATATTCAGTGCGAAAAGCAGTGGCAGTGCCAAGGCCGAAGTGAGAAGAGGTCGACGGCCCTGACCGCAGGCTCAGCCTGTTTCGCTCAATTTCCCGCCAGGAAAACGCGTCCTGGCCACCGGATATCGTCCTACGCTTTATGCCTGGCAGTTAGCATCATAGCCAAAGCATCGAAGTTTCAACGATCATGTCACAGAACAGGACTAACAGGAGCAGTCGCTGCACGCTGTCTTGAAATCGGCTGCAAAATTACTGCTTTTTTTGCGAACGGCCAAATCGCGGGGCGTTTTTAGGCAGTGTTTTTGAGCTTTTTCACGATTTCACGATGTCTTGATGGGGATGAGGGGCTTTTGTGCGGTGAATTTGGGCACCAGCCGCACCAGGACGGGAATGATGACCAGCATGGCTGCCATGGTGATGCCCCACTTGAGCAACGCCAGTTGCGGTGCGGTGAGCGCAGCGCCTGCCAGCAGCGTGTCGAGGGGAGTGAGCAGCCAGTCGTGGGTGCCGAGCACGATGAGGGAGTATTGCCCCCAGGTGGCCACGACGGGAATGCGGCGCGTGATGTTCTTGCACAGCCACATGAGCGAGAGGATGGCGACAGCCGGCAGGGCGTATAACTGCAGCCACGACGGGTATTCCTGCTCGAGAATGTCGATGTGTCCGGCTCCGATGTATATGACCACCGCCATGGCAGGGAAAACGGCCATTCCCCAGCGGTCGGCCTTGTGGGGCTTGATGAGTCCTGCTTGGCTCACGGCGTTGCCGATGGCGAAGAAGGGCAGGCCCACGCAAGCGGTGTCGAGCATGAAAGGCAGGGTGATGTGCCGTCCACCGGCCACCAGCACAAGGGGCACAACTGACAGGAGCAGGACGACTGTGGCGCGGAGCAGCCAGTTGCCCAGGCAGCGCGTCAAGCCGTAGTAGATGATGTTGACCTCGAACAGACTGATGAGGAACCACAATGCCATGGTGTAGGGCCAGAAGCGGTGCGTGGCGGGATAGAGCACGGCCTGCCAGTTGAATCCTTGGCCCGGATGGAGCAGCATGAACGTGGCGCCGGCCACGATGAACCCGACCACGTGGAAGAAGAGCAGCGGCACCACTAGATTGTTGACCTTCCGCTTCAGGAATTCGGTGAATCCTGAATAGGTCTTGAAAAACAAGCCCGACAGGAAGTAGTACATCGGCACGCGGAACGACTGGAGGGCGTTGTCGAGGTTGGGTGCGATGGAGTCGAAAAAGGCTTCGTCGGTGTGGTGCATCACGATGAGCATGATGCACAGTCCCTTCATGAGGTCGATGTAGGCCAGTCGCTGCTTCGTCATCGGGTGGATGTGGGTGTGATGGGGGAGGGGTTCAAAACAATGCCCATTGACGTGGCTTTGGGCGCAGCCACGTCAATGGGCACATGACCTATGGATAAAGATTACTTGTTGGCTTTCTTGAGTTGGCTCAGCACTTTCTGGTTGATTTTTACTGGGTACTTCTGCTTGAGTTCAGCCACCCACTTCTGCTCGAGCACGTCTTGATAGTCGCTGGTGACTTGTCCACGCACGTCGGCGAGCTCCTCGGGGGCAGAAATCAGTCCGCCGGAGAGGCACATGATTTCGGAGTAGTTGGCGTTGTCGGGCTTGGGGCCGTTGAAGAAGAGGTAGTCGACGAGGGGGTTCTCACCCTGGGCGAAGTTCATGCGCTCCATCTTGATGTCGCGTTTGTACTTGTTGTGCAGCGCTGTGGTGAGCGTGTCGTTGTCGATGCCGAGGGCTTGGATGTCGGCCTTGACGGCTTGCATGACGCTGTCGTTCTTTGCGCTGAGGATGATGCCCTTGAAGTGGGGCGAGGGCCAAGCGTTGGCATATTTCGCGCGGTTGGCCTCGTAGTAGGCGTTCAGGCCGATGGTGTCGCGGCTGGCGCCTTCCCACACGCGGCGGTTGCTGATTTCGAACAGCAGCATGCCGTCGCGGTACTCGTTGAGCAGGTTGCGATAGTCCACGTTGTCGTCGATGATGTTCTCGGTGTAGTAGTCCATCACGCGTCGGTTGGCAACGGGTTCGATGGGACTCATGATGTATTTGATGGCCTGGGCGTTGTCGGGGATCACCTGGTTGGGGTTCAGGCGCTTGGCCACCTCGCTCATGGGCACGGTCACCTTGGCGAAGGTGAAAGCGGGCAATTCGCTCTTGCGCAGCACGTCGACCACGAACACCGAGTCATAGCCCCCGTTCTTGACAAGGAGGTCGGTGAGCGTTTTCTCGAGATTGGGGGTGACCTTGTAGTTGTACTGCTGCTTCATCTTGTCGATGACAGCCTGGCGAGGCTCCACCGAGCGTTCGTCGCGTGCGATGCGGTTGAGGATGTCGGCTTTTGCCTCTTCGAAGGGCACCTCGGGTCGCGAGGCTTCGCGATAAATAATGTGATAGCCGAACTTCGTCTCAAACGGCTCGGAGATTTCACCGTCTTTCAGAGCGAAGGCCACCTGCTCGAACTCGGGCACCATGCGTCCCTTCCCGAACCATCCCAGATCACCGCCATTGCGTGCCGAGCCCGGGTCTTGCGAGTGCACTTTTGCGAGTTCGGCAAAGTCGGCGCCAGGAGCCGTGACGGCTCGATAGGCGGAGTCGATGCGCGATTTCACATCAGCTTTTGCGCTGTCGGTAAGATTGCGCGGGAACGTCTTGAGGATGTGTCGTGCCTTGACCTGTCCGGCGTCGGGGCGCTCGCCGTTGACGCGGACGATGTGGTAGCCATATTGGGTGCGGATCACCTCGCTGATTTGTCCCACAGGAGTGCTGAATGCGGCTTTCTCAAACGCATAGGGGAACATGCCTGCCGAGATGAAGCCGTAGTGGCCGTGGTTGCGCTCCTTGCTGGGGTCGCTGGAATATTTTTCCACGATTTCCTCCCAGTTCTCTCCATTGATCAAGCATTGGCGCAAACTGTCGACGCGTGCGCGGTACTCCTCGTCCTGGGCGAAGCTGCGCCCCAGGGGATACATGAAATGGTCGATGTCGATGTTGCGGTGCATGCGGTCGTAGGCCTCAAGCACGAGCCGGTCGCGCACGGTGGTGTCTTCGAGGAAGGGCTTGACCATGTCGCGCTTGTAGCCGTCGAATTCGCGCTTGAACGATGGCAGCGTGTCGATGCGGGCGGCCTCGGCGTCGGCCACCTTCTGCTTGTAGGTGATGAAGCGCTCCACATACTGGTCGAGCGTCTCCTTTTCCACCTGCTGTTGGTTATTCTTGTGATACAGATACTCAAACTCCGAGAGTTTCACGTCCTTTCCGTTGATGGTCATCAGGACGGGGTCCTTGGCGGCGATTGCCAGCAAGGCAGTGCCCGCAAGCACCGCTGAAACCAAAAGTTTACCTTTCATTGTTAAATTATTACGTAATCAAATTTCAACACAATATAACGATAACGCTCGCATGCGCTAATTATTGCGTGAATGGTGAGAAAATCGATTGTAAATTGAACCGGGCGGTGCCGAGCGCAGGATGCTTTTCCCCGGAAGGTGGTGGGGGGGGGGGGTGGTCAGCTCCGGCTGTAGTTGGGGGCTTCGCTGGTGATGGTCACGTCGTGCGGGTGGCTCTCGGCCACGCCGGCGCCGGTGATGCGGACAAACTGAGCGTGGTGGAGGGCGTCGATGTCGGGCGCGCCGCAGTAGCCCATTCCGGCGCGGAGGCCGCCGAGCATCTGGTAGATGACCTCGTAGAGCGCACCCTTGTAGGGCACGCGGGCGGCGATGCCTTCGGGCACGAGTTTCTTGACATCGGTGACGCTGTTCTGGAAGTAGCGGTCTTTGGATCCGCGCTCCATGGCCTCGAGCGAGCCCATGCCGCGGTAGGTCTTGAATTTGCGTCCGTTGAAAATGACCGTTTCGCCTGGCGACTCCTCGACGCCGGCAAAGAGTCCGCCGAGCATGACGGAGTTGGCGCCTGCGGCGAGGGCCTTGACGATATCGCCGGAGTAGCGAATGCCTCCGTCGGCAATCACGGGCACCCCGCTGCCTTGGAGCTCCTTGGCTACCTCGTAGACGGCCGATAGTTGAGGCACCCCGATGCCGGCAATGATGCGTGTGGTGCAGATGCTGCCGGGCCCGATGCCCACCTTCACGGCGTCGGCACCATTGTCGACCAGGAAGCGCGCGGCCTCGGCGGTGGCGATGTTGCCGACCACGACGTCGATTTGCGGGAACGACTTTTTGACCTGCTGTAGCACGCCCGCCACACCCTTGGAATGGCCGTGGGCGGTGTCGATGACGATGGCGTCGACCCCGGCGTCGACGAGTGCCTGTGCGCGCTGCATGCTGTCGGCCGTGACCCCGATGCCGGCGGCCACGCGCAGGCGGCCCAGCGCGTCTTTGCAGGCGTTGGGCTTGTCCTTGGCCTTGGTGATGTCTTTGTAGGTGACCAGCCCGATGAGTTTGCCTTCGCGGTCGACCACGGGCAGCTTCTCTATCTTGTAGGTCTGCAAGATTTTCGCGGCCTCGTCGAGGTTGGTGGACTGTGTGGTGGTGACAAGGTGGTCGCTGGTCATCACTTCGTCGATTTTGCGGTTCATGTCGGTCTCGAAGCGCAGGTCGCGGTTGGTGACGATGCCCACGAGGCGGCGCGCGTCGTCAACGACGGGAATGCCGCCGATGTGGTATTCGCTCATCAAGTTGAGGGCGTCGATGACCCGTGAGCCTCGCTTGATGGAGACGGGGTCGTAGATCATGCCGTTCTCGGCCCTTTTGACCATGTGCACCTGCCGGGCCTGCTCATCGATGGACATGTTCTTGTGAATGACCCCGATGCCGCCTTCGCGCGCAATGGCGATGGCCAGGCTGCTTTCGGTCACGGTGTCCATAGCCGCCGAGATGAGCGGCATGTTGAGCGTGATGTTGCGCGAAAAGGGGGTGGTGAGGCACACGTCCTTGGGCAGGACTTCGGAGTAGGCGGGAATGAGCAGGACGTCGTCGAAGGTGAGTCCGTCCATCTTGACGCGGTCGGCAATAAATGACATAGGTTGTGAAGACTTTATTGGGGTGATCAAATATTGCATGCAAAGTTAGTGATAATCCTCGAAACTGGCAAATAAATATAAATATTTAACCCCGAGTCGCCGGTTTTGGTTCCCGGATTAGGCTCTCAGCGTTTGTTGGGGTTGCCTTCGCGCCAGTTGATGTAGGCCTGGTTCACCATCCGGTTGCCGCCCGGGGTGGGGTAGTTGCCGCTGAAGTACCAGTCGCCGGGCGTGCGCGGGCATGAGCGGTGCAGGCCGTCGAGGGTCTGGTAGATGATTTGCACCTCGGCCCGGATGTCGCGGTCGGTGATCATGTCGGCGATTTTGCGCGAGATCTGCTCGTCGGTGAAGGGCTCATAGATGCGGGTGACGTGGTTGACGATTTCCTCCTTAGGCTTGTCCTGCTGCGCTTTGCACAGCTGGTAGACCTCGTCGATGATGTGGCTCTGGTGGGTGTCGTGGAGCAGCTGCACAGCGGCACGGAAGGCGCAGAACTCGGCCATGCGGCTCATGTCGATGCCGTAGTAGTCGGGATAGCGCACTTGCGGCGACGACGACACGATGACAATGCGCTTGGGGTTGAGGCGGTCGAGAATGCGCACGATGCTCTGGCGGAGCGTGGTGCCGCGCACGATGCTGTCGTCGATGACCACGAGGTTGTCGACCCCGGGGCGCACCTGCCCGTAGGTGACGTCGTAGACGTGGGCGGCAAGGTCGTTGCGCTGGTTGCCTTCGGCGATGAAGGTGCGCAGCTTGATGTCTTTGTTGGCTATTTTCTCGATGCGGGGCTTGCGCTCGAGTATCTGGCGGAGTTGCTGCTCGAAGTCGGGCGCGGCGGCATCGAGCCGGGCGATGGCTTGCGCCTGCTGGTCGACCATGATTTGGCCTATGCCCTCGAGCATGCCCAGATAGGCCACCTCGGCGGTGTTGGGGATAAAGGAGAAAATGGTGTGGTCGATGTCGCCGTCCACGGCATCGACGATGCGTTGCGCCAGGTTGCGTCCCAGGGCTTTTCGCTCGTTGTAGATGTCGCTGTCGGTGCCTCGCGAGAAGTAGATGCGCTCGAACGAGCATCGGCGGTTGTCGAGTTCGGGCAGGATTTGCTCGATGGCCACCGAAGCGTCTTTCTTGACGATGATGGCGGCGCCGGGAGTCAGTTCTTCGACCTGCTCGAGTTCGACATTCATGGCTGTGAGAATGGCGGCCCGCTCGCTCGCGGCCACAAATATCTCGTCGTCGCAATAGTAGAACGCCGGCCGGATGCCGTGGGGGTCGCGCATGACGAAGAGGTCGCCGCTGCCCGTGATGCCGCACATGGCGTAGCCTCCGTCCCAGGTGGTGGCCGGGCCGGTGAGGATGCGCTTGAAGTCGAGGTTGCCTTCCATGAGGTCGGTGAGCGGTTCGCCGGTGTATCCCTCGGCGCGGTACTGGCGGTGCAGGCGCTGGTTCTCGTTGTCGAGCGACTCGCCGAGCTGCTCGAGCAGGATGACGGTGTCGCTCATCACGCGCGGGTGCTGGCCGCGGCTGACGATGTCGGCGAAAATCTCGTCGACGTTGGTCATGTTGAAGTTGCCGCACAGCATCAGGTTGCGCGATTTCCAGTTGTTGCGCCGCAGGAACGGGTGCACGTATTTCATGCCGCTTTTGCCGGTGGTGCTGTAGCGCAGGTGCCCCATGTATAGCTCACCCTCGAAGGGAGTGCGCGGCTCGCCGTTGACAAGCGACTCGTGGATCTGGCTGCGGATGCGGCCGAAAATCTCGTCGATGGCTCCGGAGCCGATGGCGCGCTCGCGGTAGACGTATTCCTCGCCGGGCTGCGAGGTCATGGTGACACAGCCCACTCCGGCCGCTTCCTGGCCGCGGTTGTGCTGCTTCTCCATGAGCAGATAGAGCTTGTTGAGACCATAGAGCGGAGTGCCGTATTTCTCCTTGAAGTGACCGATGGGTTTGCGGAGCCTGATCATGGCGATGCCGCATTCGTGCTTGAGGGGTTCGAGCATAGGATTGTGGGGGAGGTTTTATTTGCTGCAAAGATAGTGCAAAAATCCCGAACAGCGAAGCGAAAAGCCCGAAATGGCTCGCTTTTTAGTATTCTTTTCAATAGTGGAGACGGTTGCCCGCCCCGGCTATGGACGTGAGCATGGCGCGGCGCGTGGCGCGGTGCGGCAGAGGCAGGTCAAATTCATGACGCAATATTTTGTACTTCGCCGAGTTTGCATTAATTTTGCCCCCCGAAAAGGCGCGAACAGATTGCGCGAATAATACATAAAACGATGAATGATAAACAACTGAGCTTTGTGGGCATAGTGCCAGCCCGCTATGGTTCGACGCGTTTTCCCGGCAAGCCGCTGGCCATGTTGGGCGGAAAGCGGATGATTGAGCGAGTCTACGAGCGAGTGGGCAGGGTGCTTGAGCGCGTTGTCGTGGCCACCGACGATGAGCGCATCGCCGAAGCCGTGGCGGCGTTCGGCGGCGAGGTGGTGATGACCTCGGCCCTTCACCGCAGCGGCACCGACCGCTGCTGGGAGGCATATGTCAAGGCCGGTGGCGGTGCCGACGTGGT
>CAMVDK010000120.1 GCA_947166165.1 uncultured Porphyromonadaceae bacterium | reverse complement strand
GTTGTCATGGCTGGCCGGTGTTTCAGTTATCGACTGCAAATATACGCAAAATCGCACAAACAGCAAAATCCGCGCGGCAAAATCCATTGCCGGCATCGGCAGTTCTCTGAAAAGAAGCGCAAAGTGTGTAAAAATGGGTTCCTGCAATTCTGAAGGAACCCACTCAAATCCTAACGGCTTGCGACCCGCCGTCGCTCATGAGCAAGTCGCATACCCATAAGTCAGTTTTTGTAGATGATAAGGGCACTCTGAGCGGGGACGGTAACGGTTGGGCCGTCGAGGGTGCCGAGTCCGCGCTCGTCGATGGCCAGACGGCGGCAGGCCACTTTCCATTGCCCTTCGGGCACGGCGATGGCACGGGGCTCGCGGTTGGCGTTGAGCGCCACCACGATGTCGGCCCAGCTGTCGCCTCCGGCGTGGTCCTTGAGGCGGAAGGCCACCAGCCCATCGCTGGTGGGGAGGAACTCGAGGTGACGGCGCACCAGGTCGGCGTCGCCCAAGTGGAAGGCCGGGTGATGCTTGCGCAGCGCGATGAGACGGCTGTAGTACTCCATCACCTGCGGATAACGTTCGAGGTTGGTCCAGTCGAGGTGGTTGATGCTGTCTGGGCTGTTGTAGCTGTTGTGCACACCTAGCTTGGTGCGCAGCATCTCCTCGCCGCTGAGCATGAATGGCACGCCCTGCGAGGTCATCACGGCGGTCTGCGCGAGCAGGTCGAGGCGGATGAGTTCGTCGAGGGTGATGCCAGGGATGCTGGCCTTGAGGCGGTCGACGAGGCACATGTCGTCGTGGCAACTCACATAGCTGATGAGCTGTGTGGGCTGTGTGGCCCAGAAGTGGTTGCTGTAGTTCACCTTGGCGATGTCGACCTGGGGGTGGCTCACGCCGCCGGCGATGCCGAACTTGATGCTCTCCTCGTTGCCCTTGACGCGTCCGAGGAAGGCTGCCTTGTCGTCGCCGTCCCACGGGCCGCGCAGGGCGTCGCGGATGTCGTCGCTGAAGGCGGCGATGCCCGGCATGCGGTCGATGTTGGCCTTCATGCCCAGCTGGTCGTTGGGCAAGGCGCAGCCTCCGGCGGCCCATCCCTCGCCGTAGATGAAGATGTCGTGCGGCAGTGCGCTGCGGATGGCGTTCATGGTGGCGATGTCGTGGACACCCATGAGGTCGAAGCGGAAGCCGTCGATGTGGTATTCGTCGACCCAGTAGCGCGCGCTCTCGACCATGAACTGGCGCATAAGCGGGCGCTCGCTGGCGGTCTCATTGCCGCATCCGCTGCCGTTGCTGTAGGAGCCGTCGGCGTTGCGACGGAAGAAGTAGTCGGGCATGGTGCGCTGGAAGTTGCTGCCGTCGATGTTGAACGTGTGATTGTAGACCACATCGAGGATGACCTTGATGCCGGCGGCGTGGAGGGCCTGCACCATCTGCTTGAACTCGCGGATGCGGGTGGCGGGGGTGTAGGGGTCGGTGCTGTAGCCGCCTTCGGGCACGTTGTAGTTCACCGGGTCGTAGCCCCAGTTGTACTGCGGCTGAGCGAGGCGCGTCTCGTCGACCGAGGCATAGTCGAACGACGGCAGTATGTGCACGGCGTTCACGCCCAGAGCCTTGAGGTGCTCGATGGCGCGCGGCTCGGTGAGGGCCAGATATTTGCCCTTGTGCTGGAGTCCGCTCGAGGGGTCGATGGAGAAGTCGCGGTGGTGCAGTTCGTAGAGCACCAGGTCTTTGGCGGCGACGGCGGGCCGGCGGTCGTTGCGCCACCCCTCGGGGTCGGTGTCGGCGAGGTCGAGCACAGCGGCACGCTGGCCGTTGGCCCCCACGGCGGTGGCCCAGATGCCCGGTGTCTCGCCCAGCGATTTGCTGCCTTGCCGCACGTCGAAGGTATAGAACTTGCCCTTGAGGTTGCCTGTCACGGTGGCGGTCCACTCGAGGTTGCCGTCGGCGATGGGCTTGGCGGTCATCTTGAGCGACTTGCGCGCTTTTCCGCCGGTGCCCTGGTCATAGAGCCGCAGCGTCACTCCCTGGGCCGCGCCCAGGGTGACCACCTTGAATGTGGTGGCCTGGGGGGTATAGGTCATTTCAGGCGAGGCCATGGCACCGAGCGAAATCATGGCGGCCACAGCCAGGCCTAACAGTCTTGATGTTTTCATTTCCGTCCACTTTGCGTGATGTAATCCTTGATTTTGGTATTGAAAGCCGTGGCTCCCATCAGTTGCTCGATGGTGAGGTGCATACGGTAGCGCCAGTAGTGGCGCGGGTTGGCGGGAATGTTGATGCGCTCGGCATCAGCGTCGTCGAGGCGCAAGTGCTCGTCGATGGCGAGCCAGTCCTGCAGCGAGAGCAGGGTGAGCATCGAGGGGCAGGTGAGGTGGTTGCGCACGATGTCGCCGGCGAGCCAGCCAGGCAGGGGATGCGGAGCGGCGTCGCCGCGCCAGAGCACGCTGCTGTAGTACTGCTGCGTGCGTTCCCAGTCTTCGTCCCACCACTGCCTGAGGGTGCTCATGTCGTGGGTGGAGATGGTGGCCACGCTGCGGTAGGGGTTGTTGTTCAGGTTGCCGAAGGTGAGCTTGGGGTCTTTTGGCATCGACTGAATTACGAGGCTCAGCATCCGGAGCTCGTCCATCACCCAGGCCACGCAGTCGGGCACCATGCCGAGGTCTTCGGCACAGACGAGCATGCGTGTGGCCTGCACCAATTTGGGCAGTTTCTTCATCGCCTCGTGATACCAGAAGTCGTTGTTGCGGCGGTAGTAGTAGTCGTTGTAGAGGCGGTTGAAGGCCTCCTTGTCGTTGCCGGCAAGGGTCTCGTAGACGAAGTCGTGCTGCACCGAGATGCGCGGGTGATAGAGGTCGGGGTTCTTGCGGTCGCGCACGAAGAGCACGTCGCTGATCAGGGCGTAGAGTCCGTCGCGGATCCAGATGTCGTCGTCGCCCGTGCGTCCGCAGAAGGCGGCTTCCACCTTTCGCTGGGTGTCGAATTCGGGCCGCATTCGCCAGATGTCGTCGTGCGCGCGGTCCAGATAGCGGCTGCGCACCTCGCCAGCATGCTCACCGAACACGCGGTCGATCACCCAGTCGGCGATGAATGGCTCGGTCATGAACTGCTCCTGGAAGTTGAGTCCGTAGCCGCGTATCTCGTCGGCGCTCATGCCCAGTGCGGGCGAGAACTGGCCCAGCAGGCCATGCACGGCATGGATGGGTATCTCCCAGATGCGGAAGAATCCGAGCACATGGTCGATGCGGTAGGCGTCGAAGTACTGCGCCATCTTGCGGAAGCGCTTCACCCACCACGAGCAGCCGTCGGCGAGCATGGCATCCCAGTTATAGGTCGGGAAGCCCCAGTTCTGGCCGTTGGCCGAGAATGCATCGGGCGGCGCACCGGCCTGGCCGTTGAGGTTGAAGTATTTGGGTTCCACCCAAGCCTCCACGCCGTCGCGGCTGATGCCGATGGGGATGTCGCCCTTGAGCACCACGTGCTTGCTCAGGGCATAGTCGTGGGCCGAGCGCATCTGCTTGTCGAGGAAATACTGCACGAAATACCAGTAGGCCACCTCTTTGTAGATTTTTGCCCGCGGATTGCCCATGGCCGCGCGCTCTTCGTCGCTGAAAGTGCGATGGTCGGGCCACTGGCCAAACGAGGCCGTGCCATACAGGTCGCGGTAGTGGCAGAAGGCGGCATAGGGCACCAGCCAGTCTTTGTTGGAGGTGAAGAAGGCCTTGTAGTCGCTGCTCTTGAGCACGTTGGCGCCTTCCTGGGCGTAGAGCAGCTGCATATACTCGCGCTTGGCGTTGTTCACGCGTTCGTAGTCGATTTGCGGCAGTGCGTTGAGCTCTTGCCGCAGCTGCTCAAAGCGGGCGGCTTTCAGCGCGTCCTGCAACGGCGGCAGCTGGTTCAGGTCGATGTACTGCGGATGCAGGGCATAGATGCTGATGCTGTTGTAGGGATAGGAGTCTTGCCAGGTGCCGGTGATGGTGGTGTCGTTGATGGGCAGCACCTGCAGTGCGCGCTGGCCGGTGCTGGCCACCCAGTCGATCATCCGCTTGAGGTCGCCGAAGTCGCCCACACCGAAGCTGTGCTCACTGCGCAGCGAGAAGATGGGCACCACGGTGCCGGCAATCTTGACCGGCCAGAGCGGGAAGGAGGCCTGTGCGAGCTCGTAGGCGAGCACCTCGCCGGCGTTGATGTCGGGCAGCGTGATGGTGCGGTTGTCGCCGTTTTCCCATACGGGGGCGGCGTCGCGGCCGCCGCGCGCGATGGCGAACTTGAACTCAATCTGCCGCGCGTCCAGGTTGCGAGCGTCGAGCATTGCCACCCACTCGTTGTGGGTGTGCTCGGTCATGGCCACGGCCCTCACGGGATTCCAGTCGCCCAGTGCCTTGCCTCGCCCCACGAGCACGAGCCGGTCGCCGGAGCGCAGCTGCGGAGCGCGCACTTTGACCACCACAGCGGCCACGGTGTCGGCCGGGGCTGCGGGCGTCTGGCCTTCGCGGCGCGCCACACAGTCGGTGAATGCCGAGCTGTAGAGGTAGCTGTCGTCGGGCATATCGATCCAGTGGTCCCAGGCCACACACCGGCGGGCGCCGGTGGCCACGAGGTCGATGCGGTGCGGCACCACGGTCCACTCGTGGCGCATGGTGGCGCCATCGCGCTCCACGCTATAGTAGTAGTCCATCGCCGTTCCTTGCGGCGACTCTATCTCGCACGTCCACGTCTGCCCGTCGTGGGTGGTCATGGCGTGTTTCACCACCTCGTCGGCATGGCCGGTGAGCACGTTCAGCACCATCTGCTCGCCATAGGCCGTGCGATAGTCAAGATTCAGTTTCAGTCTCATAGCAGTATGGTTTTATGGTTTTTCTTCTTTCGGTGTAAAATTAGCAAAAAGGGGCGGCACACTGTGTTGCCACCACCTTATAAAAATCCCAAAAGTCGATGCAAACGATTACGGAGCCACACCGCTCTCGCCTGGCTCTGAATCCTGAGCGCCGCGCGCCGCGTCCTCTTTCAAATCCTTGGGGGCGCACCCTTTGATGAGCTTGAAGTTGCGGTAGAACGAGGCCGGCGAGCGGTAACCGCTGCGCTCGGCCACCTCGGCCACAGGCATGGCCGGGTTGGCCCTCATCAGCGCCACGGCGTGCTCGATGCGCAGCCGGTTCACCAGGTCGCTGAACGTGCAGCCCAACTCGGCGTTGATGGCCTGCTGGATGTAGTAGCGGTTGGTGTGCAGGCGTTCCGACAGGTCGCCGATGCGCAAGTCGTGCTTCAAGAAGAGCTGCTCGTCGTTCAGGAGTTTGACGATTTCGTCTTTGAGCTCGGCAATTTTGTTTTTCGGTTCCTCCTCCACCTGGGTTTCGCCAGGCTCGGGTTCAGCCGTCGTGCCGACAGACGCAGCGGGTGCTTCGGGAGCCACTGGAGCCGGTGTGTAGGCCTCTTCGTGCAGGCTGTCGTTCACGATGACGGGATTGAGCCTCAGTCCCACGTAGGCCACGGCAAAGAGCAGCGCCGAGAAGGCGACGCTCGGAATGGCCAGCAGCCAGACGGAGTCGACAAAAATCTGCCTGCCCACCACATTGGCCACAAACGATGCCACCGAAGTGGCAAGTAGCACAATCAGCAGGGTGTGGAGCGAGGCGAGCGTCTTGCCGTCGATGTCGGCATAGTTGTCGACCACGAATTGGTCGTGCTGCTTGATCATGCGAGTGCCCACAATCAAGACCGGCACGATTTGCACCGCAAAGAGCACTTTGGCCACGACGTGCGCCACGGCTTGAGCCATCCCCAGCCCTCCGAGTCCGCTCCACTGCCCGCAGTAGAGCCATTGCGTGACGAACGCCTGCCACTCCGTGGCACTCATGGCGCAGTACAACGCGCCAATCCCTGCCGCCACTGCCACCGAAGGCAGCAGCAGCATCCACGGGCGCTTCAGCTTCTTGTGCAGCGGAGCCCCGACGGCCACGCGGCTCAAGTAGATGAAATAGAGTGGATACACCAGCAGATTGCACAGGCAGTAGGCGGTGTCGGCAACCGGAGCCACGGCAACGGTGCGGTTGAAGTACAGATAATGGCCGGCGTAGAGCACCGTTGTGGTGACCATGAACGCCGTCAGCCAAGCCAGCGCCTCGGTGCGGAACGCCACAAAAATCGTGCAGATGCCGCACACATACATCGGCATCGATGTGAACAAATGCTCAATCATGCCGCAAAAGTACAAAAAATCGGCAATACAATCGACAAAAGAAACCAAAATTTCCTCATTTCTGCGTTCCTTGCTCCGCAGGGCCGTATCGTCGCGAAGCGTGTTTGGAGTCCACGCCCCTTGGGCCATGCGCAACAAGCGGGGACTGCGTTGACCCGTCACGGAGTCGCGGCACTCCCCGCTGACTTGCAGCATCTTGGGGAAACAGGCACGTAGTGGTGCCCTTCCTTAAAAAATGTTCCTGTATTTGATTCTATTCGGCCAGAACGTGGCCAGACGGCACATTCACTCCTTGCCGACCATAATGTTGATGACAACGTTCATGTCGTCGATGTCGACCACGCCGTCGCCGTTGATGTCGGCGGCCTGAGTGGGTTCGGCCTTGTGGAGCATCATGTTGATGACGATGTTCATGTCGTCGACATCGACCGCGCCGTCGCCGGTAAGGTCGCCGCGGGTGGCGGGACCGGGGCCGTCGCCCTCCTCCTTCAGGCGGCCGGCCTTGTGGAACAGGTAGAGCGCGTTCTCCTCCCAGGTCATCGGGTCTTCTTCGTCGGCGAAAGGCTGTGCGAATTTGTCGATATAGTTCTGCAGCTCGCCTTTGGGCACATAGATGGTGGCGGGAATCACATCGTTAATGAAACCGCCTTCTTCGGTGATGTGGGTAAACACTTCCCAGCCGATTTTCATCCTTGAGGCCGGCAGGCGGAAGTGGATTTCTTCCAAGCCATCGCAGTTGACGAAGGTGGCATAGTCGACGCGATGCACATTGTTCAAGTCGATTTTCTTCAGGTTCACGCAACCCAGAAACGCAGCCATCTGAATCACTTCCACATTGTCGGGGAGGGTGATGCTGGTGAGGTTGGGGTTGACGCCATTCATTTCTTCCATGTTGCGAAACGCGCCGGCACCAATCACACGCACCTTCTCGCCTTGAATCTCGTTGGGAATCACCACATGGCCTTTTGCGGCAAGGCCATCCTGGACTATCCACGAGAGTTCCTCGCTGTCGTCATAACTCTGGGCCCACATATCAGAGTCGTAATAATAGACGATGCCTTGCTCGTCGGTGAACGTGTCGTTCTCCTGCACTTGGGCGGGAGCTGCCGTGGCCACAATGGCAGCAAAGGCGGCAAAAAGGTAAAACTTTTTCATATGTGTTTTATTGAAGTATGAAGAAAAGTTAAATGTCACTCCTTGTGCACCATGATGTTGATGATGATGTTCATGTCGTCGATGTCGACCACGCCGTCGCCGTTGATGTCGGCGGCCTGGGTGGGGTCGGCCTTGTGGAGCATCATGTTGATGACGATGTTCATGTCGTCGACATCGACCGCGCCGTCGCCGGTAAGGTCGCCGCGGGTGCCGGGGTGCGGCGTGTCGCCCTCCTCGAGCAGGCGGCCGGCCTTGTAGAAGGCATAGAGTGGGCCGTCGGGCTCACCCTCGTAGTCCGACTCGTAGGCGTGCCAGTCGATGTAGTTCTGCAGCTCGCCCTTGGGCACATACACCGTGGCGGGAATCACCTTGCCCAAGTCGGGCATTGCGGGCTCGGGGGTGATGGGCATATAGCTGCCCATCATGTAGAGCCAGTAGGCCCCTAGGTCGATGTCGGCGAAGCACAGCTGGTTCAGGTAGCAGTCACCTGCCGGACGGCGCAGGTGGATTTCCTTGATATTGTTGCAGTTGGCAAAGGCAAACGAGCACACCTCGTAGGTGTCCTTCAGGTCGAGTTTCGTGAGCCCCGTGCAGCCAAAGAAGGCGTTGTCGAAGATGATGCTGATGTTCGCGCCCAGATTGATGTCCGTCAGGCGGGTGTTGCTCACGTTTCCACAGCCCAACAGGGCGGCTGTGGCGGGGTCAATCAGCAGGAAAGCGTCGTCGGGAATCTCGTTCACCGGGGCGTTGTGCAGCTCATCGGGGATGGTCACCTCGCCGTTGGCCCAGTAGCCGTTCACCAGGCTCCACTGGCCCGGCTGGCCATCCCAGAGGCCCTCGGCCTTATAGACCACGTTGTCCTGGGCGTACTCCACGCCATAGATGCACTCGTCGTAGGCATGATAGTAGAAGGGGGCATCCTCGCTGGCGGCAAAGTTCATTTTGTAGGCATCGAGCATATAGAACGGAACCATGATGGAGCCTATGCCGGCCACCTCGTCGGGGTCGTCAGGCTCAAAGGGGTCGTCATCGCCCCAGAACACGCTCATCAGTGCCTCCATCGCGTCCACGTCGAGCCCGTTGGGGTTGTTGGTGGTAATGAATGCACCCTTGCCTATTTGCAAAGCTCCGGGCTGCGCCTGGAAGTAGAACTCGGGGTCGGACGTGTTGCAGAATGCGCTGTCGCCAATCTCCATCACCTGGCGCAGGTCGAGCCGGCCGTTGAGCGGGATGCAGTTGTAGAAAGCGCGCGCGCCGATGCTGTGAATCGTTGGCGGCAGTTCCAGGGCCACCAAGCCCACCACATTCTCAAACGCGCCGTCGCCGATGGCCATCACCGGCTTGCCGCCCAATGTGGCCGGCATGGAGTCGACAAACATCTTGGGCCACTCACCCGGATGCGATTGCGCCCAGGCCAGCAAGTCGACGGGCGGGGTGTACTTGGTCACTATGGCCGAACGGCCGTCGGTGGTGTAGGTCCACCGTCCTTCGGTGGCCGCTTGCGATAACAACGACGTTAAGGCAATGATTGCGAATAGGTAATTTTTTTTCATGTTGTGAAGCGTATTTCAAGAATGAATTTTGAATGATTTTCCAGCATATCGGCGGCGGACATTCAGCGTGGCCCGAAAGCATTTGCAAAGGTAGGCCTAAACCGCCGATACCGCAATATCAAAAACGCATTTTTGATTCTCATATTCGCAAATAATTTGATTTTTAGCGGTTTTTGCGAATTTGATAGTATCTTTTGCGTTTTTGAGAATACCAATTCAGGGGCTATGCTGTATCTTTGCGTCATGCTTTGTATATCCACCCAGTAAACTTAATATTTATGACAAAACGATTTCTTTTCGTGTTGCTTGCACTGGTGCTTGCAACTTCGGCCTGGGCCACCGAGGTGCCCGGCTATGGCGACATCATCCTGGAGCGGACGTGGATCACCAGCTCCGGCTCGGTGGTGAATCACGGCGAGGAGGAAGACCTCAACTGGC
>CAMVDK010000119.1 GCA_947166165.1 uncultured Porphyromonadaceae bacterium | reverse complement strand
ATTTGCCCATGATAACGTGATTTTGGTTGCTCTAGGTGTTTTTCAGCAGCCTCACAGGTCACGCCCCTACTGTCGCAGGGCCCGATGCATCAACCGGCGACACGCTGCGACGGTATGCCACGGCCACCAGAGGGTGTGTCATAATTATGGTGTTTCGGAAAAAAGGCCGCCTATCGGCGGGAAATTAATCAAATCTATTCAAATCTTTCCATAATTTTTGAGTCTTCGGAATTAGGAGTGATAGATATGGAGCTCTCGGCAAAATGCTATCTCGCCGATAAATCTAGCGAGATGATTTTTAGGTGTTTAAGGGTAGATATATAACACGCCATCTTGCCTTTTATGTCAGCCATCACTCCAAATTTCGGAAGAGGCTAATTTTTAATTAATACTTTTGTTAGATTTGAAAAAGATTTGATAAATTTCCGCCCGAAGGGCGCAAAAGATGCTTCGGTATGCCGCGGCCACCGGGCGTGACAGGTCACGCCCCTACAGTCGCAGGGTTGTCTGCGGTTTGATTCTGTCATTTGGTCACGCCTCGGCGTGGCCTTACTGGACGGTTGTTCAAGTGAATGTTTTGTGGTTCGGCGGGTTTTTCGTAATTTTGCACTGAAAAGCTGTGATGCTTTGTAATGCAACCTGAATGCTGATGAAGTGCCGATGTTCTTTGCTCCACTCGCGCGTGGTGGCCGGAGTGCTCAACGTGCTGCTGGCCATGCTGGTGATGATGCTCTCGCGGGTAGTGTTCTATTGCGAAAACTGGTCGACGTTCGCCCCGTGGCAGTCGTGGTCGCTGCTGTGGAGCGAGGTGCGTGGCGCGCTGATGTTTGACCTCAGCGCGGTGCTCTACGTGAACGGTCTTTACCTTGTGCTGCTTTTGCTGCCGTGGCACGGCAAGGAGCGTCCGGCATTCCACCGCGCGCTGCGCTGGCTCTATGTGGCCAGCAACGCCCTGGCCGTGGGGAGCAACCTGTGTGACGCGGTCTATTTCCAGTACACTGGCCGCCGGACCACGGTGAGCGTGCTCAACGAGTTTGCCGCCGAGGGCAATCTGGCGGGCATCTTTGGCACCGAGCTTGTGCGGCACTGGTATCTTGTGCTGGCCTTCGCCGTTCTGGTGGCCTTGCTGTGGTGGGGCCATGTGGTGGCCGACAGCAGCGTGCGTCCGCCGCGCTGGCGCTACTATGTGTCGCAGGTCGCCGCGCTGGTTGTGGCCGCTCCGCTGGCCATCGTGGGCATCCGCGGCAGTGCCACCGCCGGCACGCGGCCCATCACGGTAAGCAACGCCGCTCAGTGGGTCAACCGGCCCATCGAGGCCGCTTTGGTGCTCAACACGCCGTTCTCCATTATCCGCTCCATCGGCAAAAAGGTGTTTGTCACGCCCCACTACATGACTGTGGCCGAGATGCAGGCCGCCTACAGCCCGCTGCATCTGCACCCCGTGGTGGACTCGCTCAGCCGCCCGGGCCGCAACGTGGTGGTGCTCATCGTGGAAAGCATGGGCAAGGAATATGTGGGTTCGATGAACCGCGACCTGGACGGCGGCAGCTACCGTGGCTACATGCCCTTTGTCGACTCGCTGGCGGCACGGTCGATGACCTTCCGCTACAGCTTTGCCAACGGCCGCAAGTCGATGGACGCCATGCCCAGCATCCTGGCCGGGCTGCCGATGATGGTGGAGACCTTCTTCCTCACTCCCGCGTCGCTCAACGACATGGAGGGCCTGCCCTCGCTGCTCAAGCCGCAGGGCTACAGCAGTGCCTTTTTCCACGGCGGGCACAACATCTCGATGGGGTTCAGCGCCTTTGCCCACACCATAGGCTACGAGCGCTACTACGGGCTCGACGAGTACTGCCAGTCGCCCAAATATCATGGCATGGACGACTTCGACGGCAAGTGGGCCATCTGGGACGAGCCTTTCCTGCAATACATGCTCGACGTGCTGGCCACGCAGCGCGAACCCTTCGTGGCCACGGCGTTCACCGCGTCGTCGCACCACCCCTACGGCGTGCCGGCGCAGTATGCCGACTCGCTGCGCGATGAGGGCGGGCGCGAAATCCACAAGTGCGTGCGCTACACCGACCTGGCCCTGCGGCGCTTTTTCGAGCGCGCGCAGCGGCAGCCGTGGTACCGCAACACGGTGTTCGTGATTGTGGCCGACCACACCAACCAGACCTCTCACCCTGTCTACCAGACCGACCTGGGCCTCTACAGCGTGCCCATCATCCTGTTCACTCCCGACGGCACACTGCCCGCCGGCGAGCGCACCGACGTGGTGGCGCAGCAAACCGACATCACCCCCACCCTGCTCCACCTGACGGGCTGCCGGCGGCCCTATGTGGCCTTTGGCAGCGACCTGCTGTCGACACCGCCCGAGCAGACGTGGGCCTTCAACTACAACAACGGCATCTACCAGCTGCTGCGTGGCTCGCTGCTGCTGCAGTTCAACGGCGAGCGCACCGTGGGGCTCTACGACTACCGCGCCGACCCCCTGCTGCGCCACAACCTGCGCGGCACGCTCCCCGACCAGCAGCAGGCCATTGAGCACCAACTCAAAGCCCTCATCCAGCAATACATGTGGCGCATGAACGACAACCGCCTCACTCCCCGCCCCGACGACCTCGACGCCGCCACCCGGTGATGCGCCGGCGGCTGGCACGGTTTTTGCTCAACACAGTGACTGACATCAAGATTCACACCTAAATCAGACCACCCATCATGAAACTGATTGGCAACATTATTTGGATTGTGTTTGGCGGCATGGCCATCGCCATCGAGTACATCCTGGCATCGCTTGCGATGATGGTCACCATTGTGGGCATCCCCTTCGGCCTGCAGTCGCTCAAGCTGGGCATGCTGGCGCTGTGGCCTTTCGGCAAACGCGTGGAGCGCAAGCCCACCAGCGGCTGCCTGAACACGGTGATGAACGTGATATGGTTCTTTGTGGGCGGCATCTGGATTGCGCTCACTCACTGGCTGTTCGGCCTGCTGTTCTACATCACCATTGTGGGCATCCCCTTCGGCAAGCAGCACATGAAGCTGGCCCACATCGCCCTGACACCCTTCGGCCGCACGATTGTCGACACGCAGTAAAGGCCCGGCAAAGCCCTATCCGAGCCGATTTCCGGGCTGATGAGGGCGCTGTCTTGGAAATATTCGCTAACTTTGCGCTGTAATCAATGGCGAAGAACGCGAGATGATAAAACTTGAACTTCTGCCGTGGAGCCAACCGGTGGCTGGCGCGGCGGCCTTCCAGGTGCTGCGTGGTCATGCCGACCCGAGCGACCCATACAGCGAGTACAACCTGTGCGACTATGTGGGCGACAACCCCGTGCGCGTGTACGATGCCCGCCTGGAGCTGTGCCAGCGGCTGGGCATATCGTACGTCGAGCTGGTGATGCCCCGCCAGACCCACGGCACGCGCGTGGCCGTGGTCGACCTCAGATTCATGAGAACTGGCATCAACAGCCAGAAGCTCCAGCTCGACGGCGTCGACGCACTGGTGACGAAGCTGCGGGGTGTGTGCATCGGCGTGAACACCGCCGACTGCGTGCCCATCGCGCTGTTCGACCCCGAGGCGGGTGTGGTGGCAGTGGCTCACGCCGGCTGGCGCGGCACGGTGGCGCGCATCGCCCGCGAGGTGGTGCTGGCCATGGAGCGCCAGGGTGCGCTGCCGCAGCGCATCGTGGCCACGATGGGGGCGAGCATAGGGCCGGAATGCTTCGAGGTGGGGCCCGAGGTGGTGCAGCAGTTTGCGCAGGCCGGTTTCGACGTGGATGCCATCGTCAAGCGGCACACCGACGCCGGCAAGGCCTACATCGACCTGAGGCTGGCCAACCGCCATGCCCTTGAGCAGGCCGGGGTGCTGCCGAGCCACATCGCCGACGACACCCCATGCAGCCGCTGCCACTGCGAGCGCTACTTCTCGGCGCGGCGACTGGGCATCGCCAGCGGACGCACCTTCACCGGAGTGATACTGACCAATCCGGATGGCTCGATTAGCAGAGACGCCCGTCGGTTTTTCTGAACCGTCTCATCATCACGATTTCACACTCCATCACTGCGTTTCGGCCCGCCCCAGAAAGCGGGCCGCATTGCTGCGTAACTGCGGCTCGAGGCGTTCGGGCTGCAGACGCAGGGCGCGGCTTACGGCGGCAAGCACGTCGCCGATGGGCGCAGGGGCATCGTCGGTCTCGATGAGCAGGCGGTCGAGGGGTGTGACGGCCAGGGCGGCCGGATTGAAGCGGATGCCATAGCTCAGGTAGCAGCCGGCGTCGAGCAGCGTGCGGGCCACGTTGGCATTGCCGCGGAAGCCGTGCACGGCCATCGCCACGCCCGGAGCCAGGCGGCGCCAGGCGGCGGCCAGCTGCTGGCTGGTGCGCACGCAGTGTGCCACCACGGGCTTGCCCACGCGCCGCGCCACGGCGATGTGCCGCTCGAGCAGCTCGAGTTGCCGCTCCAGCGGCGCACCGCGCAGCGCGTCGAGCCCCGTCTCGCCTATGGCCACCACCTGTGGATGAGCGGCCAGCTCGCCAAGCCACTGCAGGATTGCCTCGCCGGCCTGCAGGCTGTGCCAGGGGTGGATGCCCACCGAGTAGAGCCGTCCGGCCTCGGGCGCAAATCCGTCGTCGGCCAGCGAGCAGCTGACCACGGCGCCAGGCTCCGCGCTGCGGTGGGTGTGGATGTCGAGAACGGTGGTCATGGCACGGGGTCGTAGCCGCTGCCTCCCCACGGGTTGCAACGCAGAATGCGCTTGATGGCGAGCCAGAGCCCCTTCACGGGGCCGTGCTTGGTGATGGCCTCGATGGCATAGTGGCTGCACGAGGGCGTGAAGCGGCACACGGGCGGGAACAGCGGCGAGATGAACCGCTGGTAGAACCTGATGGGTAATATGAGCAATCGCGTTATCACAACAATCAAAATTCGTTTTGAAGTGCCGGCTGCCGCATAGCGGCGTGCTCCGGCGGCCTATCCTCGCTCCGCGGCCAGGGCTTGTGCCATGCGTTCGAGCAGTTGCTTCATCTTGCGCTCGATGAGGGCGTAGTCGGCCACCTGGTTGGCCACATAGACGAAGGCGATGTCGGCGCTGGCGTCCTGCTGCGCCAGGGCCGGATGGAGCATCGCGCGGCGGTGGAGGCGGTAGGCCTCGCGCACGCGCCGCCGCAGCAGCACGCGGTCCACGGCGTGGCGGATGCGCTTTTTGGGGATGGTGATGAGCATCTGCGGCGGGCGGAGGGCCTCGCCAGGGCGCACGCGCACCACGGCCCGCAGCGGATAGGCCATCAGGCCCGTCCCCTGCTCGAAGAGCTGCGCGACGGCGGTGCGGCTGCACAGCTTCTCGCTTTTATATAGCCGGAGTCCTTTCATTTGGTTTCGGGCTGCGAAATTACAAAAAAATCGGGGAAGACCACTCAGGCCGCCCCCGAAATTTCGGTTGAAAGGTTATAATAGCTCTGTTAATCCATTTCGGTGGTTAGTCGTTGTCGACGGGTTCGACGCCCGTTTTCTTGAGGTATGCCTCGATGGCGCTGGCCATCGAGGGGGTCTCGGGCGTGATGGTGGCGTCGAGCCGGAGCCCGGCCTCGTTGACGGCCTCGATGGTCGTGTGGCCCATGGCGGCGATGGCGATGTCGCCCTGCTCAAAGTTGGGGAAGTTGGTCTGCAGCGCTTTCACTCCGGCGGGGCTGAAGAAGCACAGCATGTCGTAGTCGAGTTTCTCGTCGGGGCCGAAGTCGTTGCTCACCGTGCGGTACATCACCGCCTTCACATATTGGATGCCATGCTCGTCGAGCGCGTTGGGCTGGTCGTTGTGCACGTCGCTCACGGCCATCATGTAGGTCTCCTTGTTGTGCTTCTGGATCAGAGGCACGAGGTCGTCGAGCTTGCCGCTCTCGGCATAGAAAATCTTGCGCTTGCGATAGATGATGTACTTCTGCAAGTAGTGCGCGATGGCCTCGCTGACACAAAAGTACTTCTGCGTGTCGGGCACGGTGTAGCGCGTTTCGCGGCAAAGTCTGAAAAAGTGGTCTACCGCTGTGCGCGCGGTGAATATCATGGCCGTGTAGTCGGGTATCTGCAGGCGCTGTTGGCGGAACTCTTTCGCCGTCAGCCCTTCCACCTTGATGAACGGCCGGAACACCACTTCCACCCCATACTTGCGCTCGAGGTCGAAGTAGGGCGATTTGTCGGTCGAGGGTCTCGGTTGTGACACCAAAATTCTCTTCATGCGTAGTCTCTGTCTATAACTTAATATTGATGAATATTCCTACTGTAGCTGCTTGCAGAAAAATATTGTACCGGTACACAAGACGACTATCGGCACAATTTCGACGGCGCAAAGGTACAAAATAAAATAGACAAGCGATGGCAAATTGCCATAAAAAATTCTGAACCCTTTGCAAATAAAAACAATTCGTGCACTGAAATACAGGATTATTGCACATGTTAACATTTGTTTGGTCGCTGCCGGTGTCACCATGACCACCGCTGCCAGGGGGAGCAAAAGCAGCCCGAGCAGCGACTGCGTGGCGTTGAATCCGGCCACCCACAGGCGCGTGTTCACCGCATCGGTGAACACCCGGCCCACCACGTTGTAGACCACCAGCTGGCCCACATAGAACAGCAACGCGATGCCCGTGAACGCGAGTACATACCAGCTCACGTGGCTGTGCAGCGAAGCCGACAGAGTGGGCAGCCACAGGTCGATGCCGGCATACATGAGCAGGCCCTCCACGATGCAGGTGTTGGCCATCAGGGCCGACAGGATGCGCGTCTCGCTCATCGTGTGGTCCTCAAACAGGTTGTCGCGGCGGCGGACCGAGAACATGTTGTGCGCAAAGTTCTCTAGATATTTGTAGCCCGTGCGGTAGCTCACCACTACGAGCATCACGCCCACGAGCAGCAGGGCCATGCTCGGCGTGTCGCGCAACGGGCCGCCGGGCAGCGGCTCGGCCTTGGCACCGGCGGGCTCTTGCATCACGGGCAGCGAGGCCGACGTGGCGACCACCGTGTCGCACTGCACGCTGTCGGGGAATCCCGACAGATATTGCGGCTCGAGCTGCACGGCACCGCTGTCGACGGCCAGCGTGTCGGCGCTTGTGCTGTCGGCCGGTTGGGGCGCGGGGATAGTGGGTGTGGCGGGCATTGCAGGTGTCAGTTCTTTGCCTCGGCCGGGGGCGTGCCGGCCGAGAGTTCATGGTCGATGATGTCGATGGCCTGCCGCGCGGTGGCAGCCACGGCCCAGAGGGAGGTGTGGGAGGGGCGCATGAAGCCCTCGTCGACGCAGCGCTGCAGCATGGCCACCAGCGGGTCGTAGTAGCCGCCGGTGTTCAGCAGCACGATGGGCTTGGCGGCCAGGCCGAGCTGTCGCCAGGTGAGCGCTTCGAGCAGCTCCTCGAGCGTGCCGCAGCCTCCGGGCAGCGCCACGAATGCCTGCGAGAGCCGCTGCATGGTCTGCTTGCGCTCATGCATGTCGGCGGTGACCACCACCTGCGTCAGGCCGTTGTGGCACCAGCCGTTGTCGACCATGAATTGCGGAATCACGCCCACCACTCGGCCGCCGTGGTCGAGCACGGAGTCGCTCAGCGCGCGCATCAGGCCCATGGCACCGGCGCCGTTCACACAGCCCCAGCCACGCTCGGCCAGCAGCTGTCCCAGCTCGCGAGCGGCGGCGGCATAGGCGGCGTCGATGCGCTCGCTCGAGGCCGCAAACACACACACGTTGATGTCTCTGTTCGGTTTCACGCTGCAAAATTACTACATTTTCGCCGAACATTGTCGCGGCAGGCACCATTTTGTTGCCGCAGCGTGTCCGCCCGCCTGGCTTTACGCAGCGGGCGGGGGGCGTTCACTTGAAGGCGAAGCCGAGGCGCACGTCGCTGTAGTTCTCGGCCAGCAGGGCGATGGACTGCAACGTCTTGTTGCTGCTCAAGCCGCTGGCCAGCTGCAGCACGTGCAGCAGGCGGTCGGCGTCGAAGAGCACGTGCAGGTGCTTGCTGTCGCGCTTCACCTGCGCCGTGAGCGGCATGCCGTGCCACCGCAGCGTGAGCCGGCCCGAGGCGGCGTCGTAGTCATAGGTCCCGTGAATCTCGGGGCCCACCAGCCGCAGGGCGAATGTGCCGTCGTCGGCAAGCGTGAGTTGCGTCGACTTCTTGCTGAGCTTCATTTTCTTGAATGCGCCGTCGAGCTTTTTGCGCAGCTTCGACTTGGCGATTGGCTTAGCCACGCGCGAGAGCACCGTGTTGCCTTTGGCATCGACGCTGGCGCCGTCGTAGTGCCACGTGCCGGTGATGCCGCGCATGGCCACCACCGAGTGCTCCGGAAGCGCGCTCTGCGCCGTGCGGCAGCTCGTGCCCACTGCCGCAAGCACCATCATCGCAAGGAGTTTAATCAATAATCGTGTCATGTGGTGTGTATTTTTTCGTCCCCGTTGCCGGGTTGATCAGTATGCTGTTCACTCACTCCACGCGCTGCCAGGCGGCTATGTTGCGCGTGGCGTCGTCGAGCGCCACGGCGATGCGCGAGTAGATGGGCAGCAGGTTCTGGCTGAAGGCCTGCTTCACCTCCAGGTTCGGCAGTCCGAGTGTGTAGGTGTCGGTACGCCGGTCGTAGGCCTTGATGGTCAGGTTGTTCAGGTCGCTGAAGATGCTCACGTGCGAGAAGCGGCTCACGCCGGTGAACAGCGCGAAGCGGATGCAGGAGTCCATCGTCTTGACGTTGCCGTAGAAAGCCTTGAGCATGCCGCGCAGCCGACTCTGGACGTCGGCCTTGTCGCGCTCCACGTTGGCGATGAGCGGCTTGTCGTACTCGTCGACGAGAACCACCACCTGCTTGCCCGTCTTGTCGTGAATGTCTTGGATGAGGTTTCCGAATCGGTCGCCCAGACTGTCGCCGCGTGCTCCCACGCCGAAGATGCGCTCTTGGTTTTCGAGGAAATCGACCAGCTTGCTGTGCAGGGCGTCGATGTTGCCGTCGTAGTCGCCGGTGTTGAGGTCGAGCCGCAGCACGGGGTGCGTGGGCCATTCCGATTCGAGCTGCTCCATGGCCAGGCCGCGGAACAGGTCGCTCCGGCCAGAGAAATAGGCATCGAGCGTCGACAGCAGCAGCGACTTGCCGAACCGCCGAGGGCGGCTCAGGAAGTAATACTTCCCATCGTTGGCCAGCTGGTGGATGAGCGCCGTCTTGTCGATATAGACGTAGCCTCCCTTGATGACATCTTCGAAAGTCTGTACTCCCAGAGGTAGTTTCAGTGCCATAGCGCGTGGTGTTGATTGGGTTTCAAAGGGCAAAATTAGTGCAAACCGAGCGCAATGGCAAGAAAACGGCAAGCAAAATTTATT
>CAMVDK010000118.1 GCA_947166165.1 uncultured Porphyromonadaceae bacterium | reverse complement strand
GCGAAGCCGAAAAGCACATGGGCATCCTCGCGGATGACCTCGTGCACGTAGATGCGCACCACCTCGCCGGCGGCCAGCCGCGCGATGGTGTCGTAGGTGGTGAGCGAGATGCCCACCATATAGCCCATGCCGTGGTTGTCGAGCACGACGTAGGCAGGATTGAGTTCGGCAATGGTGCCGCTGATGTAGTCTAGCATAGGGAGGAGGTGGTAAAGAGTTTCTAGTGGAACTAGAAAAACCAGTGAGACCAGATAATCCTGGAAAACAGTCTTAATCGCGGCGGCCGAGGGCGATGAGCACGTAGTAGATGAGCGTGGCCAGCGAGCCGAGGGCGCTGACGACGTAGGTGTAGGCCGCCGCTTTGAGTGCGTCGCGAGCCATGGCGGTGTCCTCGCCATAGGTGATGCCGGCACGCTCCAGCCAGGCGATGGCACGACGGCTGGCGTCGACCTCGACCGGCAGCGTGACCAGGCTGAAGAGCGTGGTGATGGCAAACAGCGCCACCCCGGCGTAGAACAGCCAGGGGAACACCTGCACCAGCAGAATGCCTCCCAGTAGCACCCAGGTGACCCACTTCGAGGCGAACGACACTGCCGGCACAAGGCTCGAGCGGAGCTTGAGCATGGAGTAGCCCGTGGCATGCTGCAGCACATGGCCGCACTCGTGGGCCGCCACAGCGGCAGCAGCCACGCTGCAAGTGCCATAGACGGGTTGACTCAGGTTCACCGTGCCATTCGCGGGATTGTAGTGGTCGGTGAGCTGCCCGGCCACACTCTGCACGCGCACGTTGTGGATTCCGTTCTGCTGCAACATGAGCTGCGCCACCTGAGCCCCGGTCAGCCCGCCGCCTACCGGCACGCGCGAGTACTTCGAAAACTTGCTCTTCAACGAATTCTGCACCAGCCAGCTGGCTATGGTGATGCCGATGAAAATGATGTAGATGACCATCTTGGTTTGGTTAGATTTGGATTTCAGCCTGCAAATTTAGTAAAAAAACAAATCACTCCCCCACTCCACCGTCGAATTTCGGTTTTTGCCATGGCCATCACCGCCCCGACGGCAGCACGATGCGGCGGTTGCGGATGTAGGGCTCGTGCTGCGGCACGCCTGGCAGCACTCGGCCTTTGAGGTCGTAGATGATTCCGTCGGCTGCCCCGTGTGGCGAGTCGATATGGATATCGCTCACGGCATCGCTGCCATGATGATTGCATAATAGTTTGATGAATCGTTCGGCTGGCGAAGTGCCGGTGAGATTGACCAGAAACTCGCGGCATGCATCCACGTGGTCGCTGGTGCTGGTGGTGTCGACATGGAGCGTGCACCCTTCGCCGAACGCGCGATGGGCGCTCTCGAAGTTGTCGAACGGCACCACGGTGTCGTGGGTGGAATGAAAAAGGGCCACCGGATGCGCCGGCATCCAGTCGGTGGTGATGGTGTTGCGCATCAGCGCCAGGTGCAAATCGTGCATGGCGCTCCCCGGCTCGGGCGTGGAGCTGAGGCTGTCGGCGTTGCTGAGGTAATGGTAGGCATCGTCGGTGAGCATGCGGCGAAGGTCGCCATAGGCGTGATAGCCATGGATGAGCGAGTGGCCGTAGTCGGGAAAGAGTTGCCGGCATTGGCTGGTGGTGAGGCCGTTGCCGCCGTCGCGGCACAAGCGGTAGAGCGCCCGGGTGATTTCGGATGCCGTCATTTCCAATTCGGGGTTTGATTTGTTGTCAATCCACTGGAAGATGCCGGTTTGAATGAATTCGGGCGAGAAGTAATCCTCCAGCCGGTGCCCGGCCATGAGCGGGTCGCTATCCAGCAGCCCTTTGACGAGCATGGCCACAGCCACCGGCATCGTGACGATGTCTTTCTGGTGGTAAGGATGCTCGGAGGTGTAAAACCGAAGTGTGGCAATCGGGTCGTAGGGGCCGTCGGCACAAATGGAGCCACGCAGGCGCAGTTCGGTGTCGAGTTGGTTCTGCTCGGCGTAGCGCTGCGTGGCGAGCGCCACGGCCGCGCCCTGCGACACCCCGATGGCGATGGTTCCCCAATCGTGCCGCATTCCGTGGGTGGCGCTGGTGGCCAGTGCCCGCGTTTGGGAGTCATCGGCCGCGAACGCTCCGGCACGCAGTTGCTCAAGGCCATAGGCGGTGGCATCGAGCACCTGCTTGGCGGTGAGCTCCTGATTGAGGTAAGGGTGCACAGACTGTTTGCTGACGCCGTAGCCCTGATAGTCGGGCATGATGACGATGTTGCGGCAGGTGGGGTCGTCGACCGGTTTCGACCAAGCGCCGCCACGCGCCGAGGCGTAGTCGGTCATCACAGCAATGTCGTTCACAAGACCGATATTGTCGGGGCGGCTCGACGGGCACTCTTTGTTGCTCGTGATGGTGGCATGGCAGGCGATGACGACGTTGTTGAAACATTCGCCACCATCGTTACCGCCGTCGGCGCTGGGATTGGTGATGCGCGGAAGGCACATCAGCGCCGACAAGGTGATGGGACGGCCATCGTGGTCGACCGACGGGTAGTTGTATGTATAGTAGTAGATACGCGCCAGCGAGTCATATCGCTGCAACGTCAGTTGCGCGGCGGCGGGCAGCTGGCCGCACATCGCCACGACCACCAGGACGAGGAAACAATGGGCTATCGATGGCATGTTCGCAATGGTTGAGTTAGTAAATGTGGCGGCATCCCCGGTGCAGGGTTGCCGCCACATGGTGAAAGAATGGATTGTGGTTCACTTCTTGAGGCCCATCTGCTCGTACTTGTAGTCGATGTCGTCGAGCAGGCGCTTGGCCTGGGGAGTGATGTTCTCGTTGTTGAGGCTGGCAGCCTTCTGGAGGTAAGGCAGTGCCTGCTCGTAGAAGGGCTTGACGATGGGCACGAGCTGGGCAGTGCTGGCAGTTGGGTTGGCGTCGATGGCCTCGGCAGCCTGGTTGTAGAACATGCGGCCGTAGTTGTAGTTGGCGTCGGCGTTCTCGGGATCGAGCTCCACAGCCTTCTTGTAGCACTCAATCACGCCCTCGGCCTTGTAACCCTTGTCCATCTCGATCACGCTGCCCTTCATGTCGTAGAGGTGGGCATTGCCCGGATCGGTGGCGAGCACCTCGTCGATGAGGCGGATGGCGGCGGCATAGTCGCCGGCATTGGCCTTGGCCAGGAGAATGTTGTCGAGAGCCGATGCCTTATACTCGGCTGCGTTGTTCTCGGTGTAGCCACCAGCCACTGCGGTCGAGATATTCTTGTAGGCGTTCTCGTAGTCCTTCGAGTAATACTGCGCGAAGCCCTGGAAGAACTTGGTCTGGGCGTAATCCTCGGGCGAGAGCTGCACGTTGGCCTTATGGGCCACTTCGCTGTCGAGCAGTTCGAAGAAGTTGTTGTAGGCCTTGGCGGCGGGTTCATACTTCTGGTTGTTGATGCAATCGCCGGCAAAGGTGAGCACGTCGCTGATGTGGCTGCCCATGATGTCGGTGATTTCCTTGCTGTACTTGGTCTTGACCTTGGGCTGTCCGTTCTTGTCGAGCTTGAGCGAGCCGTCCTTGTTGGTCTCCTTGACGCTGTCGAGCGGCAGGGCGGTGCGCATGAGTTCAAATCCGCCCATGAGCATATCGGCAAGCTGCTCGGCGGGGATGTCGGACTGCTGTCCCTGTCCTTCCTGCATCTGCTTCATGATCGAGAGCTGGTCGTAGAGGCCGAAGGCGCATTTGCCGGCCAGATACCAAGTCTCGGCATTCTGGGCCGACTCGGGATTGGTGAGCGCGGGTTGGAGTTTGTTGAAAGCCTCCATGAGTTTCTGGGGGTCGTTGGAGCCGACAAGTTTGGCGGCTTCTTTCACGACACTCATCTGAGCGAATGCGCCCGTGGCCATCATCGATGCGAAGGCGAGCGCGAGTAAAATCTTCTTCATAGTTTCGTCGTTATTTGGTTTGAATTATTGTATTCGGTGATTGGGCTTCGATGCTGCGGCGGACGGGCTTCCGGGCTTGCGCGCCGGCGGTGAGCCACCCCGCCTTGCAACACTGACCTTTAGATAGTGAAACTTTGGTTGCGTTTAATGCTTGCGGAAATAATTTTTATTCCTCGTTTGGTTCCGTGTTCTGGTCGGGGGCAGGGGCGCTGCCATCGGGGGCATCGCTGTCGGGGGCGAAGGCATCGGCCACGCTTTCCTCGTCGGTGACTTCGGGGGCGGTGTCGACCTTGCACACCGAGGCGATGGTGTCGTTCTTGCGCTCGAGGTTGATGAGGCGCACGCCTTGCGTGGCGCGACCGATGACGCGCAACGAGCTCACTTTGAGGCGGATGGTGATGCCGCTGCGGTTGATGATCACCAGGTCGTTGCCGTCGTTCACGTTCTTGATGGCGATGAGTTTGCCGGTTTTCTCGGTGATGTTCATCGTCTTCACGCCCTTGGCTCCACGGTTGGTGATGCGGTAGTCTTCGAGTGCGCTGCGCTTGCCCATGCCTTGCTCGCTGACCACGAGCACGCTGTCGATGGTGCCGGCACGCATGCATATCATGCCCACCACCTCGTCGTCGGGGCCATCGAGGGCCATGCCACGCACACCGGTGGCGGTGCGGCCCATGGAGCGCACCTTGTTCTCGTCGAAGCGGATGGCGCGGCCGTTGCGGTTGGCCATGATCACTTCGCTGTTGCCTTCGGTGAGGATGGCGGCGATGAGCTGGTCGTCATCATTGATATTGAGTGCACGCACACCAGTTTGACGTGGACGTGAGAACTCGCTCAGGCACGTGCGCTTGACCACGCCGCGCTTGGTGGCGAACATGATGTAGTGCGACTTGTTGTATTCCGGGTCGAGGAGCTTGGTGGCTCTGACGAAGGCAAAGATTCGGTTCTCCGGGCCGAGGTTGAGCAGATTCTGGATGGCGCGCCCCTTGCTGTTCTTGGTGCCCTCGGGAATCTGGAACACGCGCAGCCAGTAGCAGCGCCCCAGGGCGGTGAAGAAGAGCATGTAGTTGTGGTTGGTGGCCTCGTAGACATACTCGATGAAGTCCTCGTCGCGTGTGTCGCTGCCTTTGGCCCCCACCCCGCCGCGCGACTGTGTGCGGTACTCGCTGAGCGGCGTGCGCTTGATGTAGCCGAAATGCGAGATGGTGATAATCATCGGGTCGTCGCTGTAGAAGTCCTCGGCGTTCATCTCCTCGTTGTTGGGATTGATTTGCGTGCGCCGCTCGTCGCCGTATTTCTCCTTCACCTCGATGAGTTCGTCCTCGATCACCTTGCGGCACACGGCGGGGTCGTTGAGGATGCTGTTGAGGAAAGCGATGGTCTTTTCGAGCTCGGCCAACTCGTCGTGGAGCTTGTTTTGCTCAAGGTTGGTGAGCTGGCGCAGGCGCATCTCGACGATGGCGCGGGTCTGGAGCTCGTCGAGGTTGAAGCGCTCGCCGAGCCGCTGGCAGGCCTCGTCGGTCGACTTGCTCGACTTGATGATGGCGATCACCTCGTCGATGTTGTCGCTGGCCACGATGAGTCCGCGCACGATGTGGGCGCGATCCTCGGCCTTCTTGAGCTGGTAGCGCGTGCGGCGGATAACCACCTCGTGGCGATGCTCCAGGAAATATTGCAGCAACTGCTTGAGGTTGAGCGTCATGGGACGGCCCTTGACCAGGCAGACGTTGTTCACGCTGAACGACGACTGCATCTCGGTGAGCTTGTAGAGCTTGTTGAGAATGACGCTGGCGTTGAAGTCTTTCTTGACATCTACCACGATGCGCATGCCGTGGCGGTCGCTCTCGTCGTTGACATCGGCGACGCCGTCGATTCGTTTTTCTTCGACGAGGTGAGCGATATTCATGATGAGTTCCTTCTTGTTGACGTTGTAAGGAATCTCGGTGACCACGATTCGCTCGTGGTTGTGTTCGGTTTCGATTTCAGCCTTGGCACGCACCACGATGCGCCCGCGACCGGTCTCAAAAGCGTCTTTCACTCCCTGTGTTCCGTAGATGATGCCGCCTGTGGGGAAGTCGGGGGCTTTGATGTATTGCATCAGGTCGCTGACTTCCATCTCGGGGTTCTCGAGCAGGGCCACGCAACCGTCGATGCACTCGCCCAGGTTGTGGGGCGGCATGTTGGTGGCCATACCCACCGCGATGCCGCTGGCACCGTTCACCAGCAGGTTGGGGAAGCGCGTGGGCAGCACTTCGGGTTCCTCGAGGGTGTTGTCGAAATTCGGAACGAAGTCGACGGTATCCTCGTCGATGTCCGCCATCATCAATTCGCCCATCTTTGCCAGTCGCGCCTCGGTGTAACGCATGGCAGCGGGGCTGTCGCCGTCCACCGAGCCCAGGTTGCCCTGGCCGTCGACCAGCGGATAGCGCATCACCCAGTCCTGGGCCAGACGCACCATGGCAAAGTAGACCGACGAGTCGCCGTGGGGATGATACTTACCAAGAACTTCTCCCACGATACGTGCCGACTTCTTGGTTGGCTGATTGGAAAAGTTCCTCAATTTTGCCATACCGAAGAGCACGCGCCGGTGCACGGGCTTGAAGCCGTCGCGCACATCGGGCAGCGCTCGCGAGACGATGACCGACATCGAGTAGTTGATGTAGCTGGTCCGCATCTCGTTTTCGATATTGATCTCTAAAATGCGATCATTGTTCATTAAAAACGTAATTTATAAAAAATGTACTAATACAGGCACCGCACCGCAGGCAAAACTCCGCCCCAGCTGGAACGCATGCCCATTTCGCTCAATTTAGCGACAAAATTACGAACTATTTTGCAATCGTGAGTGTTATGCAATGCTATAATAAGTGAAAAGTGCGTTAATCGTGGTCGAGGCAGTGCGCCACGCGGCGGTTGATGTCGGCAAAGCGGTCGAGTTCCATCTTGGTCACACGGCGGTCGTAGGTCATGATGCCGTTCACCTCGGTCTCGCAGTCGGTGGTCTGCGTGTAGATAGCCCCGCTGCATCCCATGCGTGCCAGGTCGAGCAGCATGGTGGCATATTGCACATAGGTGTCGGTGACCTCGCGGGTGGAGTTGAACTTGACGTAGCCCCAGTTCTTGTCGCTTGTCACCCAAGTGTGGCCCTGCACGGGATAACCGATGCCGCCATACTCTCCCACCACGTTCACGCGGTCGGGGTCCCAAAGCATCTGCACCGGCTCGGGATAGTGGTGAGCGTCGAGCACATCGCCTGTGCAGCAGAAGTTGCCGCCGCTGGCCGGGTTCACCAAGCGCGTGGGGTCTTTGGCCTTGGTCCACTGGGCCACGCTCCAGGTGTTGAACTGCCCCCAGCGCTCGTTGAAGGGAATCCACGAGGCGATGCAGGGGAATCCGCGCAGCTGCTCGATGATTTCGGCCCACTCACGGTAGTAGTTGGCCACGCTTTCGGACGAACGCTGGCACTGCGGGCCTCGGAAGTAGGCCTCGCGCTGCCAGTCGGGGCTGGTGCCGTAGTCGCCGCTGGGCATGTCCTGCCACACGATGATGCCCACGCGGTCGCAATGTGCATACCACAACTCAGGCTCCACCTTCACATGCTTGCGGATGAGGTTGTAGCCCCAAAGCTTGGTCTGGTCGATGTCGTAACGCAGTGCCTCGGGCGAGGGGGCCGTGTAGAGGCCGTCGGGCCACCAGCCCTGGTCGAGCAGGCCGAACTGGAAGATGTCGCGCCCGTTGAGCGTGAACCGCACATGACCCTCGGCGTCGCGCCGCGAGCCGAACTCACGCATGGCCATATAGCTGCCCACGCGGTCCAACGTGCGACCCGCCGCATCGAGCAATGTGATGCGCAAGTCATAGAGGTTGGGCGCGTCGGGCGACCACAGGTGCAGAGGCGCAGGCAGGTTGAGGTTGACGGTGGTGACGCTGTCGGCTACGGACACGCGCTGCACAGCCACACGCTTGCCCTGCCAGAGCGATTCCACCTCGAGCGTCATGCCCCGCGCACCGCCTCCGACGGCCACATGAGCTGTTCCACTCCCGATGTCGGCCGTAGTCCGCACGGCTACGATGGCATGCTCAGGCACCACCTCGAGCCACACCGTCTGCCAGATCCCGCTCACGGGAGTGTACCATATGCCGCGCGCCTCGCTGCGCTGCTTGCCGCAGGGCTGGAATCCAGCATCGGTGGCATCGAGCACACGCACCACCAGCGTGTTGTCGCCATGCTGCAAGGCATCGGTCACATCGAGCGAGAAGGCTGTGTAGCCGCCCTGGTGGCCTCCCACCTCACGGCCATTCACCCACACGCGAGCATCCCAGTCCACAGCGCCGAAATTGAGCATCACCCGCTGTCCTTTCTTGTGTTTGGGAGTGCGGAACGTGCGGCAGTACCACAGTGCCTGGTCGGGAGTCAGCCGGCCTCCCACCCCCGAGAGCGAAGCCTCGAGGGCGAAAGGCACGAGGATGTTGCCCTGCCAAGTGGAGGGCTGAGGGGCGTTCTTACCAATAACGGCGTAGTTCCACAACCCGTTCAGGCTGACCCACTTGTCGCGCACAAGCAGCGGGCGGGGATACTCGTTCCACACTTTCGACGGGTTCACTCTCTCGGCCCACTCGGTGGCGATGTGGCCGCCGACTGGAGCATAGCGTTGCGCCTTCACACCCAGGCATACAGCCACGGCGGCACACATCACTAATAAATAGCGTTCAATCTTCATTTGGTTATGATTTGAAATTTTAAGTTTCTGGTTTGATGACATGATTTGGTCGACATCGACGCTCCGGTGCCAATCTTATCCGCAAAATTAATGCAAATCGGACAAAGCACAAAATAATCATCCACGAAAATGTATTTGAAATATAAATAATGTGGCATCACATGTTTGCAATATGAAACCTTGACGGTAAATGCTACTCATAGCGAACGCATCGCGCAACATGTTTATGAGCATTCTATCTGAACCTTCAGAATAACACAGATTATACGCTGTCGGCTCATTTTTTGCCGAATGCTTTGCAAAACGAAAGAATTGTTGTAAATTTGCAGTCAATATAAGCCCACATCATCATGGCACAGAAATTTCCCATAGGCATACAGACGTTCGCCGACGTGGTGACCGGTGGCTACGTCTACGTCGACAAGACGGCGCTCATCCACCAGCTGGCCAACAGCGGCAAGTTCTTCTTCCTGAGCCGGCCCCGGCGGTTCGGCAAGTCGCTGCTGCTCTCCACGCTCGAGGCCTACTTCACAGGGCGGCGCGAGCTGTTCCGCGGACTCGAAATCGACCGGCTCGAGCATGAGTGGAACGCCTGGCCCGTGCTGCGCATCGACTTGAACAACGGCGACTACACCGAGAGCACGGCCACTCTGCTCGACTTGCTCGACAATCATCTACAGAAATGGGAGAAGCAGTACGGCATCGAGCGCACCGCCACCGAAGCCG
>CAMVDK010000117.1 GCA_947166165.1 uncultured Porphyromonadaceae bacterium | reverse complement strand
CCAGCATGGCCACCGCGGCCCATTCGTGCGCGTGGGCGTCGAGCCAGTCGATGAGCCGCTCCAGCAGCGGCTGCACGCAGCCGGTCAGCGCGTCGCGCACGCTCATCGGAACGGCCGTGTTGTTGATGTCCTGCGAGGTCAGCCCGAAGTGGACATACTCCTTGTAGCCGCCCAGCCCCAGCGCGTCGAACTTTTCCTTGATCAGATACTCCACCGCCTTCACGTCGTGGTTGGTGACGGCCTCGATGGCCTTCACGCGCTCGGCGTCGGCGATGCTGAAGTCGCGGTACATGGCGCGCAGCGTCTCCTTCTGTTCGGCCGGGAAATCGGCCAGCGCGGGCAGCGGCAGCTCGCACAGCGCCACGAAGTATTCAATCTCCACCTGCACGCGGTAGCGTATCAGTGCCGCCTCGCTCATGTAGTCGGCCAGTGGAGCCGTCTTGCTGTGGTAGCGGCCGTCGATGGGCGAAACAGCCGTCAGTGGTGTCAATGTCATTGTGTTGATAGTATTTAGTAAAATGGATTGCCGATAGCTGCTACGGGCGGTCACCAGATCACCAGCTTCGCCGCCTGGCGGCTGCTCGAAGTGGTGAACACATACACGCCGCGGGGCAGATGCACCTCTGTGTCGTTGCGCAGCGAGGCCGCCTGCCACACCAGCATGCCAGCCATGTTGTGGATTTTCACGTCGCGCAGCGTCGTGGGGCACTTGATCAGCACGTGGCCCTCGCCGCCCACAAAGGCCCAGGGCACGTCGGCGCGCACGTCGTCGATGCCCGTGATGGCCAGCATCACCGTGTTCGACGGCTCGCTCACGCAGCCCAGGCGGCTCGACTGCACGGTGTAGGCATACGCGCGGCCGTGCTCGCGGTCGGTGAACAGCATCCGCGTCTGCTGGCTGTCGTCGGTCGTGAACGTCTCGCTGTCCACCACCAGGTGCTGGGTGTCGTAGACCGTGCGGTTCACAATATAGAAGTCCACCTCCTCGGTGGCCGGCTCCCACGCGGCCACAAACGAGCTGTCGGTCACCTCCTCCGGGTCGAGCGCCACCGGGCGGCTCAGCACAGGCTCCTCCAGGCACTGCGCCGTCAGCCAGATGCCGAAGCTGCCCGTGATGCCGCCGTCGCTGAATATCAGCCGGGTGCGGTGCTGGCCCACGCTGTCGGGCGTGTAGGTCACCGTCAGCGGGTAGCCGTCGGCGCTGTTGGCCATCGAGCGGTCGATGCTCGTCACGCTCGGGGTGAACAGGTCGGTGTCGTAGCGGTAGGTGGTCACGCTCACGTTGCTCGTCAGGTTCTTGCCCTTCACCGGGAAGGTGATGCTCCTCGAGCGCCCCAGGGCCACCTCGCCCAGGTCGTAGTACATGTTCTGCGTCGGCGACGTGATTTCCGGGTCGCCCTCGGGCTCGTCGGTGCCGCCGTCGTTGAACACATCGCCCTGCCGGTCGCCCCAGATGTACTCAATCAGATTCGGGTTGTCGATAAACGGATTCCGGTTGTTCTGGCAGCGGTACACCGCCTCGTTGCGGGCCTTCTCCTTGTCGCTCACCGGGTCCTCGCGGGCCCAGCGAAGCAGCAGTTCCACGCTCCACTGGTTGAGCGTCAGCCACGTGTCCTCGGTGTACATGTACTTGTAGCGCCAGGTGTAGTCCTGGTAGCATGCCGCCATATAGAAATAGGTGCGCGCGAAGTCGCCCTTGTAGCGCGCGTCGGGCTCAAACACGACGCTCGAGCCGCCGCCCTGGCCGGCCAACGGGGTGCCCACCTTCGTAACGCCGTTCTCGAAGCGCACCGTCTCCACCTCGCCGAGCGGATAGTTGCTCTTGGCCATGTTGGCGTCGGCGTCGCTCGGATACAGGTGGTTCAAGTCGGTATACGCATAGTAGCCCTGGTTCTCGTTGTAGCCGCCCCACCAGCTCTTGGGCACCGAGTGCTCCTTGTTCATGCCGCTCGTGGCCCCGTAGCCGTCCGACGTGAAGCGGTAGGTCTTGTCGCTGTACATGTCCCACACAAGGTCGGCATTGTTCTCCTTGGGGTCGGTCTCGCGGAAGTAATACCACAAGCTCCCGTAGCTGTGCACCGTGCGGCGCTTGGTCAACTCATGCACCGCGTCCTTCAGCGCCTGGCCGCTCTTGCCGTTCAGCGACGCATAGTATCCTGCCGGCACATCGGCCAGCACACTCGGCACTCCTGCTGCCAGCACGGCAAGCAGCAGCAATGACACATGTATTCTCATCGACATGATTGATTTCAGTAATAGGTACAACAATTCAGGCCGTAAAATTACAGCATTTCCCCGAACTGACCAAATCCGCCACCAAAATAAATCCAAAACCGCCCCCCGCCGGCAAGTGCTCCGCCATCGCCGCCACGGCCACCACCAACGCCACCACCAGCCAGTGCTCCGCTTTCATCCCTGGCCGCCTGCGCCTCTGCTCCCCGTGCCTCGCCCCCTGCGTCCTCGCGCCCGCGCGGCGCACCGCCGAATCTCATCGTGTTGTTCCCCGCGCCCTGCGTCCCAGTCCCTGCGCCTGTGTGTGGTGCGAGGCTTTAAGAAAGATTAACTGCCAATATCCCTCATGATTGTGAACAAATGTATAATTTTGCGTCACAAAACGCCCCGGCAGGCCCGCAAGCCCGCACGGCGGCAAACGCGTTAAAACCGCCATGATTGACGGAACGCGTTGACTCACAGATACATACAAGTACCTGTGAGACCCAAAGTAATACCCCAACCTCATCAGGCGAGCCCCGCAGGCGCAACATCAATCCCTATCGGCATCCATAGGCCAAAAGCAACGCCCAGCACCCTCCAAAGCCCCAACAGGGCCTTGTCTGCGCTCATAACCCTCATCCCCCAATCCCAAAAGTGTCCGACAACCGCCGCATAGCCCGCAACGCCCTTATGCTCTACGTGAGGATGTTCCTCGCCATGATTGTGGGCCTCTACACTGGACGCGTCGTTCTCGCCACCCTCGGCGTCGAAGATTACGGTATCTATGGTGTCGTGGGCGGAGTGGTGGCCATGATGGGATTCCTCAACTCGGCTATGGGGCTTGCAACATCAAGGTTTATCACAATTAATCTAGGCAAAGGTTCTTCAGATGAACTGACTGATACTTTTTCGACTGCTTTCTTTCTCCATCTTGCGATTGCTGTCATAATCTTGTTGGTAGGAGAAACTATAGGTTTGTGGTTCTTAAACGCAAAGCTTGTCATCCATCCCGATCGAATGGATGCAGCACGTTTTGTTTATCAATTCAGTCTATTATCAACATTTTTTTCCATAACTCAAGTGCCCTATAATTCCACCATCATAGCGCATGAAAAGATGGATGTGTATGCTGGTGTGGAAATTATGAATGTATCACTAAAGCTTTTGATTGTTTACATTCTCCAAATAGGAGATTTCGATAAGCTGAAACTATACTCAGTATTAGTTTTTTTTGTATCAATTCTTATTATGATGGTATATCGAGGCTATTGCATTTCTCATTTCAAAGAAAGTCATCTCAAAATGAGAATAAACAAAGCTAAAGCTTATGAAATGGCAAAATATTCAGGCTGGAGTTTTTTGAACAACATGTCGACCACAGCCGAAAACCAAGGAATAAATTTCCTGCTCAACATTTTTTTTGGAACCATTGCAAATGCTGCGGCTAGCATAGCGACAACAGTCAATGGAATGATTGTTGGTTTTTCTTCAAACATTTGCATTGCTTTCGCACCTCAGATCACTAAGAAATATGCCGTTAGCGATTATGCAGGCTGCATCGCAATGCTTAGTACCTCTATAAAGTATACATTGTTGTTCTTCCAGATGTTAATGGTTCCTTGTTGGATAGAATGTGAGTTATTATTGCAACTTTGGCTGGGGCAAGTTCCGCAATTTACAGTTGATTTTGTTCGCTTAATCATTTTGGTAAGTTTTATAAATACATTTTCGAGAATCATCAATGATGGTATAAATGCAACTGGACAGATTATGTTTAGGAGCATTTTGACATGTGTATTCTCGCTCTCAACATTAATAATTTCATACTTTGCCTTGAAAAACGGACTGCCAGCTCATGTTGTTTACTATTCAATGTCATCTACTCATTTTTTTATTCTGATTAGTAATGTAGCTATTCTGCGAGTGAAAATCAGGCAAATCAACATATTGGGGGTAATAAAATCAATGTTAATAGTAATGCTTGTCTTTGTATTTAATTTTGCATTTTGCTTTTTTGCCGAACATCTGTTCCCGAATTATTTAAGTGGATTTTTAAGACTAGTGACAATATGTGCAATTTCATTATTATTGACTGCGGCATTATCTTATTCTGCAGTATTGACTGATGCCGAAAGGATAAAGGTGAGGTCGTTTATTAATAAAATACGATATAAACATGGATAACTTTACGGGCATTGTGATACTAAATTATCGTAATTACAATCTGACGATAGATTGTATTGAGAGCGTTATGAAGTACAATACATCGCCTGTTAAATTTATTGTCATAGACAATGGTTCGGATAACGAGTCCGTGAAAATTCTTGATGATTTTTTCTCTCGTCAATTTCGCACCAAATATAGACGCTTAAAACCTGATGATTCTTTAGTGGGAGAATTGCCAGAGATGACATTAATTGAGAATTCCAAAAACGAAGGATACGCAAGAGGAAACAATTTAGGATTAGAACTCGCAAATCATGATGAGTCAATTCAGTACATATTAGTTATCAATAGTGATATTCTGTTTGTGATGGATATTATTCCGACATTGATATCTGGTTTTGAAAATCCGGATGTTGGCATTGTTTCTCCGTTGTTACTGAAAAAAGATGGTTTAAACGTTGACTACAACTGTTGTCGGCGAATGCTCACACCTTATGAGATGCTTTATAGACATCTTTCCAACATACATCTTGATATCTTTAAAAAATCGGTCAGAATTAGTGACACCCATATACTTAAGAACATGCCGCAGCCTTATGCAAATTACATTACCATGGATATGCCGTCAGGAAGTTGCATGATGTTTAAGAAGTCGTTTTTCAAAGAGATTAAATTCTTTGATCCCAACACTTTCTTATATTATGAAGAGGCTATTTTATATAAGAAAGTTCAAAGTAAATCAAAGTGTTGTCTACTAGACACATCTGTTAAATGTATTCATCTAGGTGGCGGATCTACTGATGAGAATATGCCTGTTTCTCGATTCGGAATTGAGAGTCAGCTGCATTATATAAAACATTACGGAAATGTCTCTCGTGTGTTCTTTATAGCATACTCTTGCATTGCATGGCTCTCATTCTTAAAGAGTCAGTTATATGTAAGAAAGCGATTGAAGTCATTGAAAAGGTTAGTTCGTTGTCGATGAAAATGGTATTATATGCGTCATAATAATGTATAAGCCATTCACAAGTCGAATGGAGGTTTGAGTGATGTCGGGTGCAAATTTTTACTAAAGATATTTTATGCCCCTGCAATTTATATGGCAAGTGGTATTGCAAGAAGCAATATTATTTGATGTTCCTATTGTGGCAACAATGTATACAGGGGCAAAAGAACAGTTATCATCATAACGTTGTTGAATTCTGACCGATTTCAGTTCACAAACTTTAGTCAAAGGAGTCTTAGATTTGATTAAAATGATATGAGTTTTTCGGTTTCAATTATTATACCCATTTTCAACGTTCAACCGTATGTACATACATGTATTGATAGTGTGCTTGCCCAGTATGGCAATAATAACGAATTATTGTTAATTGACGATGGCAGTACAGATGGATCCGATACTATTTGTGATGAATATGCCAGAACATATAATAATGTACAAGTCATTCACAAGTCGAATGGAGGTTTGAGTGATGCCCGTAATGTCGGTACAGAATTAGCACAAGGAGAATATATTTTTTATCTTGATAGCGATGATTGGCTTGTTCCTGATGCTATAGAAAGATTGTACCAATTTGCTGTTGACCTGGACTGTGGTGTAGTGCAAGGCGGTTTTTACTATGCTTTCAACGACCATCTTGAGTATGACAATCGTTGGCTTGAATCAACCGCAAAACCATTTGTTCTGTCACGCAGTCAGGCAATGGCAGAATTGGTGAATAACAATTATGTGAAGAATTTTGCGTGGGGGAAACTCTACAAAGCTTCTTTAGTCAAGCGGCACAAGTTCCCTTTTGGCAAGTTTTATGAAGACAGTTATTGGCAACACCTGATCATTAACGATGTTGATATATATGGGGTGTTGCCAGAGCCGCTCTATTATTATCGTCAAAGAGGAGACAGCATTTCCGGGCGGACTAGTGAGAGGATTCTTGACTTGTATAGTGGACTTGAGCAGAGGTTGTCGTTCCTTATCGAAAACTATCCGGATTTGGTTGGTCTTCAGGCAGACAAACTATGGACGATGGCATTTTCAAGTCGTAATAGGGGAGCCTCTTTTCGGGATATATTTTTAAAGCTTGATGCTATTTGTGGCCCTATATTAAGCGAGAGCTTTAAACAATCTATTTTTTATGGGTTAGCAAGTAAAGAGTCTTGTTTACTACCCGCATATCAATTCATTAACCGGGTGTGGAATCATTTCACAGCTAAACGTCTACAACGCATTGATTTGACACAATGAGACCAGGCGAATTCAATAGCATTGCTGACTTTTTTCAGATTCTCAATGAAGCGGGTGTCCGCTATCTTGTTTTACGCAATTTCGAGAATCTGTTGGAACCCGAGATGTATCTTGATGGTCATGGTGATATAGATTTGCTTTGTGAAAGTGCAGAGCAGATAGTTTTGTTGACAGGTGCACTCAGCAAAAGCAAAGACAGTTCTGAAAGATTCGGCGATGGTATTCATTATAGCATTTATGTAGCAGGTCAATTTGTGAGTCTTGATTTGCGACAGGTTGGTGATGGCTATTATTGTGAAAAATGGGAAAAAAATCTGTTGGAGCGGCGTGAGGAACATGAGTGTTTTTTTGTAATGCCCCTAGACGATTATTTCTACACGCTTATCTACCACGCGATTTTGCAAAAACCATTACTAAGCGATGAATATCGAAAACGACTATCTGACATGGCTACCAAATTGGGGGTTTCATTGTCAAGATATGAACAAAAGAACTTTCTGCATCTATTGGAATTTCATATGAAAGAGAACAACTATAAGTTTACTTTTCCTATAGATTATCTTGTGCCATGCCGTTTCCGTTTAGTAAGTAAGAGTTTAATAGAATGGAATGCAAGACGCTGGTGGCGACATACTCGCTTTGCCACAAAAGTAAAGTTCATTGAAATGCTTGTGAGGATAAAACATGCAACAATCGGTTGATTTCCAAAATATAGCATCACGATTGCAGTATCATACCATCACGACATATGAACTTGATGGAAAAGCATCATTCACTTTGCAGCATGTCAAAGCGCGCACATTGCTAACGGTTAGACGGTTTGATTTGTTTGCCAAACTATACTATATTGCACATCGAGATAATGACCGGCAGCAAGCGTTGAAAGTTTACTCTGCTCACATCATGGCATTCAATCCTGATGGGCGCGAACCAGGTCGAGACGACAAAAATGGAGTAGATGATTTCATTGATAACTTTGACAAACTGATAGATGACTTCCGAGTCAATGAATTTGATTCTAATCAATCATTAATTCCCGTTGATGCCCATGGCACCATCCTTGACGGAGCACACCGTGTTGCTGCATTGGCATTTTATGATCGTGAAGTGACTATTGTGCGATTTGAGGATGTGCAAGCGAAATGCAACTTTGATTATGAGTATTTCAAGAAGAGAGGATTGTCTTGGGGGATTTGTGATATAGTCGCATTAGAAATGGCAGAATGGCTCAACGATTTGTATGCAGCATGTTTATGGCCTCGGATAAATGATGATGAAAAAAGAATGGTGAAGAACACATTAGCTGTTCACCATCATATTGCTTATGTTAAAGAGATGTCGGTCACATTACGTACACTAAAGCAATTTGTTGGTGAGATATATTCATTGCAGTCGTGGACGAAAAACCCAGATGCAGTGAGTGATAAGGCGCTCCGTTGTTTAGGGCATGGCAGACGGATGTGGGTGGTTTTCTTTTCTGCAATAAACAATGATCTTGTTATGATTTTGTCAGAGAAAGAAGCCATGCGTAGTCTACTTGGTCACGGCAAGGACACATTGCACATAACCGACAATGATAATGAGACACGACAAATTGCAGAATTGGTCCTTTCTCAAGATGTGTCAAATAGTGCCATGCCCATCTCTTCTTTTTCACGGATAGTGGAAACACTTAAGGAAAGATGGTTTTATTTCAAGCATATTCAATGGATTGAACTTAAAGTTAAAATCTATCAGATTGTCAAGAGAATAAGAAAAAAATGAAAAAAAAACAGTTATTGTTTGTAATAGAATCATTAATCGCGGCAGGAGGAGAAAAGAGCTTGGTTACTCTGCTTTCATTGATAGACTATGAAAAATATGATGTTGACCTGCAATTATTGGCGTTCGGTGGTGAATTCGAGCAGTTTGTGCCTAAAGAAGTCAATATTTTACCCCCTCATGGTTATTATAAATATTTACTAAAGCAATCCCGAGGCAACTTGCGAATGCGATTGGCTCGTATCAATTATTCTTTACGATTAAGGATTGACAATCCCAAAACACACAAAGCGAAGGCTCGAATATACTGGCAATGCGTGTCCTCCTGTATTGAAGACAATTCGAAAAAATATGATGTTGCCATCGCTTATGGTCAGAGTCTGCCCACGTTTTATGTTGTTGATAAAGTAAAAGCGAATTGGAAACTGGCTTGGATTAACTGCATCTATCACTTAGATGGTAAAGAGCGTCAATGGCAACGTAGGTTCTATGACGCATTTGATTCAATTGTGATGGTGTCAAATGCGGCATTTGAGCATTTCAAAAATGTTTATCCAGATATGGCCGATAAGATGACGACGATGCCAGACATTGTCAATCCACAGCTCATTGAGCAAATGTCAGAAGAAATCGCCGTTTACCCGGTTAAGCCCCGTGAGATAAATATACTCACAGTGGCACGCCTTGACAAAAATGATAAGGGTTACGACATGACTCTAGAGGCTTGTAAGATTCTGCGAGATCGTGGGTTGGTGTTTCATTGGTTCTCAATAGGTCGCGGGTCATATCAAGCAGAGATGGAGTCTTATATTACGGCTAATGGACTTGAAGATACATTTATATTATTAGGTACAACAGCGAACCCATATCCTTACTTCAAAAACTGCACACTATATGTTCAGACATCGAGGCACGAAGGTTTTGGTTTGTCAATAGCAGAGGCTCGCATCCTTAATCGTCCGGTGGTGACTACTGATTTCGATGCCGTATATAATCAAATGATTCCAGGTAAAAATG
>CAMVDK010000116.1 GCA_947166165.1 uncultured Porphyromonadaceae bacterium | reverse complement strand
GGACGTAGATCTCGGTGGTGGCGATGCTCTCGTGGCCCAGCATCTGCTGGATGGCCCGCAGGTTGGCCCCGCCCTCGAGCAGGTGGGTGGCAAACGAGTGGCGCAGCGTGTGGGGGCTGACGTTCTTGCGGATGCCGGCCAATTCGGCAAGTTGCTTGATGATATAGAACACCATGACCCGGGTGAGCATGGCGCCGCGCCGGTTCAGGAAGAGGATGTCGTCGCACCCACGCTTCACCACCTGGTGGCTGCGCGTTTGGTCAAGATAAAGCTGGATTTGCTCGAGGGCCACAGGCGAAATGGGCACCGCTCGCTGCTTGTCGCCTTTGCCTTCCACCACTATGAACTCATCGTCGGCATACACCTGCGACATCTTGAGCCCCACCAGCTCACTCACGCGCAGCCCGCAACTGTAGAGCGTTTCGACAATGGCCCGGTTTCGCTGCCCCTCGGCCTTGCTCAGGTCGATGCACGAAATCATCGCATCTATCTCGCCCACGGTGAGCACATCGGGCAGATGACGCCCAATGCGCGGAGCCTGGAGCAGGCGCGTGGGGTTGACATCAATATATCCTTCCAGCTTAAGGAAACGGTAAAAGCTCTTCACACCGCTGATGATACGCGCCTGTGAGCGTGGCTGAATGCCGAGGTCATGCAGCGTGCCGGCAAAGAGGTCCAAGTCGCCCGACGTGGCGCTTTCGACCGCTATGCCTGCCGACGACAGGTAGCGCGTGAGTTTGTCGATGTCGTCGGCATAAGCCTCTGCAGTGTTTGGCGAAAGGGCTTTCTCCACCTTGAGGTAGGCCAAATAGCGACGCTTGACCTGGGCCAGGTCGTGAATGTGCGGCATAGCCTCGGCGCTTCGGTTCAAGATCCGGCCAGCCGTTCGATGGTCTCGACGTCCAGCTGCAGGTGCCCGGCGATATCGCCGACCGACATCCCGGACTGCTTCAACAAGCGGATGGTTTTGGCCAGCTGCTCGTCCTTCTCCGCCAGCTTCTCATCCTTCTCCGCCAGCTTCTCGTCCTTCTCCGCCAGCTTCTCGTCCTTCTCCGCCAGTTGCACGTCTTTCTCGGCTAGCTGCACGTTCTTCTCGGCCAGTTGGAGGTCGCGCATCCGGATTTCCGAGTCGCGCTTCTCAATCACCGAAAAATACTCGTCCTCCACGTTCATGCGGTGGCGCATGTCGGCATCGGCGGCCGCCATGGACAACCGGCGCACGATGTGACCCATCTCTGTGTCGCCATCATAAGCCGAAGCGTCAATGCGGAGCATCCGGTGGTCAAGCTCATCGATTCGCGACTGGTCGAAGATGCTCAGCACCTTGTCCAGCCGGTTGTTGATCTGGCCATGAAGCAGCGGTATCTGGACGATGATGCTCTCATGCGTCAGACTCTCCACAAACGCGTTCGGCAATCCGCCCTCCACCTCGTTGCCGTCGTAGTCGTACGCGCGGTGGCTCACATACAGCACCGGCTCGGTGATGCCGCCAACGCGGTGGCCAAGGATATACACCGCCACCATCGGCAGCGCGTTGCCGTCGTCGCGCATGTTGCCGGTATTGGAGTAGTGCACTCCCAGATACTGGCGGAAACGCAGCGTCTCCGTCTCGAGCCACGTCTTCTGCAGCTCTATCAGGATCAGGTGCTCGCTGCCGTCCTCGTCGCGCACCGTGGCACCGAAGTCGATGCGGAACACCGACAGCGTGTCGCGCTTGTCGTTGGAGTACTCGTGGGGGCGGACCTCCACGGCCACCACTTCCTTCTTGAGCAGGGCCGAAAGGATGGTGCGCGCAATGCGCTCGTCCTCCATCAGGTATTTGAACACAATGTCGTAAATCGGGTTGGCTATCGTTGTCATGGCTGGATGCGGTTTTTTTGTTGCATGCGCAAAGTTACACATTTTCTTCCACTTCGGCAAACATTCACGCAAATTTCACGCCCCAAACGGCGACGCGAGGCTGCTAAAGGCCTTCTACTGCTCAAACGCCACCGTCTGCGCGTTGGCGCGGTTGCAGTTGTCGGTGATGGTGACGGTATGCTTACGGGTGTTGAATTCCAGCGTGACGCCATTGATCCAATCCACATACTGCATGCTCACCGTCCACACGCCGCCTTCTTTCCATCCGCAGCAGGTGGCCACATGAAATGGGGTGTCGAGGGTGCTGAAACGGTTCAGCGCCTTGATGGAATAGGGCGGACGGCCTTGCAACTTGCTGTATTTCCACTTCCCGGTCCCCAATGCCATCGGCTCCACTCGCCCGTCGGCATAGAAGAGCGAGATTGAATCCCGCCGCACATCTATGGTCCTGATGCCCATCTTGTTGTCGCCTATCCTCACCATGCCATCGAATGGCAGCTTTCGGCTTTGCTTGAGCCCCTTCGCCAGGTCGGCTTGGCTGATTAACCGCTCCAGCTTGCGCTGGCTCTTGGCATCAGCACTAATCGGAGACTCATTTTTCACTCCGGGCATCAGGTGGTTCCAGATGCAGGCCAGCACGTCGTGTCCGCGGCCACTGGCCTCGTTGATCACCACCACAAGGTCGGCCTCAGGCACACAGACTATGTACTGCCCCATCGCTCCGTCGGCACGGAAACTGCCGGGCCACTTGCTGCGCCAAATCTGATAGCCATAACCTTGATTGCCCTCGGTGGGCGCGTCGCCGGGATGGAGGTCGGCGCGGGGCTTGATGGCCTCGTCCACCCACTCGGCAGGCACCAGTTGCCGGCCATTCCACCGCCCCTGGTCCAGGAGCAGGATGCCCAGCTTGAGTTGCGACTCGGCCTGCAGATGCAGCCCCCAGCCGCCGGTGTTGATGCCGTCGGGGCTTTGCTCCCAACCCACCTGCGTGATGTGCATCGGGGCCAACATGCGGTCGCTCATATAGTCCAGCATCGTGCGTCCCGTGGCTCGCTGCACGATGGCCGAGAGCATGAACGTGCACATCGAGTCGTACTGGAAGCGTGTGCCAGGTTCGTCGGCCACAGGTTTGGCGAGCCAGGTGCGCACCCAGTCGTACGTCTGGTTGCGCATCGTCCAGTCGGGGGCGATGCCACTCTGCATGGTGAGCAAATCGGCCACGGTGATTTGCGCCAGACGCGGCGCGATGGTGTCGGGCAGCCGGTCGGGGAAGAAGGCGGCCACCCGGTCGGTGAGGCGCAGGCGGTTCTCGCCGATGGCGATGCCCACAGCCATCGACGCGAAAGTCTTGCTGGCCGAATAGAGGGTGTGTGGGTCTTCGGCCCTGAACGGGGCGGGATGCATCTCGGCCACCACCTGCCCATGGCGGGCCACCATCACATGGTGGATGTCGGTCAGCGGCACAGCCAGCAGCGCCTCGAAGAAGCGTTCCACAGCCTGCGGCTCAATGCCCTGCCGGGCAGGTGTTGAGCGCGGCAGGTCGCCCACCTGCGCCACCGCTGCCAAAGCAGCAAGCAGCAGCCCGCCAAGCAATACTGCAATTCTTTTCATAGTCTATCAATATTTTAGAACATCTAGTCAAACTAGTAGAGCTAGTTGAACTAGAAAGCCCAGAGCAAAAGCAATCTCACCCTCCCCAATGGAGTTTCTGGCGCAGCGTGGCGGCAAAGTCGCGGCCGCGGGGCTGGACCACCATGGCGCTGAAAGGCGCCTTGAGAATGGTGACACTGGTCGACGTGGGGCACACAAACACCTCGCCGTCGACGCTCACCTGATACTGTCCGGCGCGCGAACGCGTGGTGACGTCGACCACCGCATCGTCGGGCACGACCAGCGGGCGCATGGTGAGCGAGTGGGGCGAGAGCGGCGAGAGCACCATGCACCGCGCCTGAGGGGCGATGATCGGGCCTCCGGCACTCAAGTTGTAGGCCGTCGAACCCGTTGGTGTGCTCACAATCAAGCCATCGCTCTTGTAGGTGGTCAGCGGCACGCCACTGAGCCTCGTGTCGAGCTCGAGCATCGCCGATGTGTCGTGACGCAGGATGGCGATGTCGTTGAGGGCATAGGGATGCTCGATGTTCACGGCCGGGCACCGCACCTCGAGCATGGTGCGCGACTCCAGCTCGTAGTCGCGCGCCAGCAGTTGCGGCAAGGCTGCCGGTGCCTCGTCGAGGCGGTAAGCTGTCAGATAGCCCAAGTGGCCGGTGTTGATGCCCACGATGGGCACCTCGCGCTCGGCCACCCACATCACGGTGTTGAGGAAGGTGCCGTCGCCGCCTAGGCTGAACACCAAGTCGACGCGAGCGGGCAGTTCACGGCATGCGAACCTGGGCAAGGACTTCACCGCGACCACACCCTGCTGCTGCAGGAAGGTGCTGAACTCGTTCTCAACACACACCTCCACGCCCTGGTCGACAAGCGCGGCTATCAGGCGCGCTATGCCCGCGGCGTGCTGGGGCTGGTATTCGTTGCCAAAGATGGCTGTTTTCATTGTTGCGGAGCGTTAAGAGTTCGCAAAAAACGCGGCTTTTCGCCGTTTTTGCAAAGATTTACTTTTTTATTCCACGAAATCGCACTAACTTTGCTCGCTATGCGGAAACCCAGTCAGATTTCGCATTGCAAAAGTACAATAAAAAGCGCAATCCGCGTTAATATATCGATTATAAAATCAAACAAATTAATGACCAACCTGAGTGTAAATGTGAATAAAATCGCCACGCTGCGCAACGCGCGCGGTGGCAATGTGCCCTGTGTGGAAACGGTAGCCACCGACTGCGAGCGCTTTGGGGCCGACGGCATCACTGTGCATCCCCGCCCCGACGAGCGGCACATCCGCCGCAGCGATGTGTTTGCCCTGAGGCCGCTGGTGCGCACCGAATTCAACATCGAGGGGTATCCGAGCGACGACTTCCTGGAGCTCGTGCTGCTCGCCAAGCCCACTCAGGTGACGCTCGTTCCCGACGCGCCCGACGCACTCACGTCGTCGGCCGGATGGGACGTGGCCCCCAACCTGGAATTCCTCACCGGCGTGGTGGACCGCCTGCACGAGGCCGGCATACGCGTGAGCATCTTCGTGGGCACCGACCTCGACAACATCCGCCAGGCCGCCCGCACAGGCACCGACCGCGTGGAGCTCTACACCGGGCCTTACGCCGAGCAGTTTGCCGCCGACCCCCAGCGGGCCATCGCACCCTATGTGGCCGCTGCCGAAGTGGCCCACCAGGTGGGACTCGGCCTCAACGCCGGCCACGACCTGAGCCTCGACAACCTGCCCTACTTCCACCAGCACATTCCGCACCTGAGCGAGGTGTCGATTGGCCACCAGCTCATTGCCGACGCGCTCTACATGGGCCTCGAAGCCACCATCAAGGCCTACAAAAACGCCCTGAACAACGGATAGAACCACCCGACGGCGGTGGCCGCCGCCCGCGCCGCTGCGCCCGCCCTGCCACCCGCCCCATCACACTGCAACTCATAACCTTGTAACTCATAACTGCAAAATGACACCCTTCAACTTGATTCTTGCGCAAGTTGGCACGGCGCTCGACAGCGCCGCCGGCCAAGTTGCCGACACCCTGACCACTGCCGCCGCGCAGGCAGCGCCGGCCGCGGCTCCCGCCGCCGAACCGATTGTGAAAGAGCTCTCGGTGTGGGACCTCACCATGGCCGGTGGATGGCTCATGATTCCGCTGGCGCTGCTGGCGCTGGTGAGCATCTACATCTTCTTCGAGCGCCTGCTGGCCATCGGCAGCGCTTCGCGCACCGACACCGCCTTCATGGAGAAAATCAAGAATTTCATCCACAACGGCGAAATCGACAACGCCATGGCCCTGTGCAAGTCCACCAAGGCCCCCTACGCACGCATGATTGAGAAGGGAGTGACCCGCATCGGACGGCCCATGAACGACGTGCTGGTCACCATCGAGAACGTGGGCAACATGGAAGTGGCCAAACTCGAAAAGGGATTCACCTGGCTGGCCACCACCGCCGCCGGAGCACCCATGATTGGCTTCCTGGGCACCGTGACCGGCATGGTGCAGGCCTTCTTCCAGCTCGCCAGCGCCGGCAGCCAGAGCAACGTCACCATCCTGGCCAGCGGCATCTATCAGGCGCTGGTCACCACCGTGGCCGGACTGGTGGTGGGCATCATCGCACTGTTTGCCTACAACTACCTCACCTCGCGCGTCAACAAGGTGATGAACAAGCTCGAGGGCAAGACTATGGAATTCATGGACCTGCTCAACGAGCCGGCCAAATAAACCAGCGACCACTATGGCACTCAAGAGACAACACCAGACGTTGTCGATGTTCAGCATGGCCTCGATGACCGACGTCATCTTTCTGCTGCTCATCTTCTTCATGGTCACCTCCACGTTCGTGTTCCCGTCGGCACTCGAGGTGAACCTGCCGCAGAGCAGCCAGCAGACGGCCCTCAAGCCCACCACGCGCATCTACATCGACAAGGACATGAACATGTACACCACCCAGGACGACGGCTCCACGCAAGCCGAGCCCATGCCGCTGCCCGCCGACCAGCTCGAGGGGTTCATGACCGCGCTCAAGGCCGCCAACCCCGACGAGTTTGTCGCACTCTATGCCGACGAGGTGGTGCCCTACGGCAAGATTGTCGACATCCTGAGCAAGGGGTCGCAAGTGGGGGTGAAGATTGTGCTGGCCACCAAACCGGCCTCGCCCACCTACGCCCCCCCCGGCCCGGCCGACGAGTCTGAACCCGCCACCGCTCCTGAGCCGCAGGCAGCCTCCATCTAACCCAACACAGCCACCACAGCCATGGACAACGAACGCAGAAACCAAATCATAGCGGCAGTGATCACGCTGCTCATCCTGCTGCTCACGCTCGGCATCATGGTGTCGTGCGGAATGCGCTACCAGTGGCCCCCCGACGAGCCCGAACAAGTCGAGCTCAAGCAGGACAGCATCCTCTTCGGTGGCGAATACGTCATGCTCGGCGACACGCCCGAGCCCACCGAGAGCGAACAGGTCGACAACGCCGAGCCCGAGACGGCCGAGAACATCGAGCCGGAACCCAACGTGGAAGGCGACGACCTTGAAGACGCCGGCGAGCCCGCCAAGCAGACCCCGCCACCAGTGGCCGCCAAGGAGCCTTCGCCCATGAAGGTGAAGGAGAAACCCAAGGAAGAGAAGTCCAAGAAAACCGGCCCTGCCGTCGAGACACCCAAGACCGCCGAGAAACAGCAGCCTAAAGTGAAGCGCGCCGAAGAAGCCAAGCCCAAGCCCGACCGCGTGAAAGACGCCTTCGGCAAGTCGACAGGCAATGGAAAAGCCAAGCAAGGCAATCCCAACGGCAATGCCAACCAGGGGACAGTGAGTGGTAAACCTGGACCTTTTAAAGGAACTCAGGGATATACACTCGCTCATTGGGAAACAACACATAGCCAGCATTATGGTACTGTTAACGTTAAAGTTAGAATTGCTTCTGATGGAAGAGTTGTTTCGGCACAAGCTATTTCAGGTACAGGTGCTGCATGGGGAGATATAGATCTTCGTCGTCGATGTGAAAAGGCTGCTAGAGAATGTAGATTCTCTGTTGCAAAAGGAAGTTCCTCCGAAGGCATAGGAACCATCACCTATAGCCTCTACCCATAAACAATGGAATGAAAATTTTGCGTCGCATACGCATCGTCACCACCGCGCTCATTTGGTTGGGCAGCACGGCCCCACGGCACTATCTGCTCACCATCGACGTGATGAGCCTGGCGCTCGGCGCGGTGTCGGTATGGCTGGCCGCCACGCTGCTGCTGGGGCGCGTCTACTGCTCGTCGGCCTGTCCGCTGGGCACGCTGCAAGATGCCGTGGCTTGGCTGCACAAGCGCGCCAGCCACCGCGGCCGCGGATACTATCGCTTCGAATATGGCAACTGGCGGTTGCGCGCCATCACGCTGTTGCTACTGGTGGTGAGTGTGACCAGCGACACCTCCGGCTACCAGCGCATAGGTCTGCTGTGCGACCCCACCACCTTATATAATAACGCCACCACGCTTGCCGCCGCCACGGCACGGCAAGCCCCCTGGTGGCAGCCGCTGCTGGGCGGCATGGCCCTGGGCACAGCCCTGGTGCTCGCCGCCGCGTGCTGGATGGCCTGGCGCGGCGGACGCTCTTTCTGCAACACCATCTGCCCCGTGGGCACCGTGCTGGGCGGCGTGAGCCAGTTCTCGCTCATGCAGTTCGACATCGACCCCGACCTGTGTGTGGCCTGCGGCGCTTGTGAGCGGGAATGCAAGGCCAGCTGCGTGAGCGCCGTGCAGCACACCATCGACCACAGCCGGTGCGTGATGTGCCTGAACTGCGCCGCCTCCTGCCCCAACCACGCCATCAAATACCGCGTGGGCCGCCACCGCCTCACCACACCGCTGCTGCGCCGCTCCACTTCGCTCTCGACCACCATGAGCCGACAGCAATAGCAATAATTAGCCCCTTCCACTCCCCGGCCATTCCAGGGCATTGAAAGAGGCTAATGATGGAAACAGGTTCAGCAATTCGGCTGCCGAAAGGGCAGCGCGATGTGCCGAGAACGGTTAATCACTGTCGAGTGTGAGCAAGCGCATGCGGAAGGCATTTCCGATGAGCTCAGCAGCATTGCGAGAGTTGGTCTTACGCAGCAACTGTTTGCGGTGGTACTCAACTGTGTTCGGTGAGATAAACAACTTGGCGGCAACTTCCTTGCTGCTGAAGCCCAAGGACAGCATATTCAACACCTCAAGTTCTCTCGCGGTGAGTTCAATTTTGGGGTTGCTCATATCATATAATTAGGGGTCAGAATAACATTCTTGAATTTTCGGATTGCAAATGTAGTTCATTCAGCGAGATAATTCCAAATTATTTGCCCACAAATATTGCCTATGTGGCTCAAAACTACTTGTTTCAGTATTATTTGTCCTCGTTTTCGGCACTTATATCAATAGGTAGGACTGTAAAACGTTCGTAACACCGAAAATTGAGTTATCATCCTGGCCCACACCGGCGCCACGAGGCTACGCGAAAGTTAATATCCGAAAGGAATCGACCGAATTCTGCAATTTTTTTGCCAAAAATTTTGCGGTTTAGCGAAAATGTATTATCTTTGCGGCGTGCAATGAGCAATATGCCTTATAAAGTAAATTTTCTCATACTCTAAAATCAGCTGGCACGAATTTGTGAAAACTCGTGCCAGCGTTCTTTTTTCTGGTCTTGACCGACTTTATAAAGGGGCTGCAGAAAGCGTGGACACCTGCAAAACACCGTGTCTGCGCTCCAGCCACCTATGTCTACAGAATCAAACAATGAAGGACAACTTGTGACAATCAAGGACAATCATTCACAAGCAACTGAATTCAACGAAAAGTTTTTTTTGGGAACTATCTACTTGTTGTCCCCAACCATGAATAACGCCAACTGAAGGTGGGTTCTATAAATTGCAAAAAAGTAATGAATGGTTTTGGCCGCCTTGGGCCAGCTTGCTGGCATCTTTTGTCTCAACTGCTTGAACCGTAGCCCGCTA